>CAKZNR010000174.1 GCA_937129725.1 uncultured Cellvibrionales bacterium
AGGCCGCAAAACGAAAGAAAAGGTCGACGTATTCTCCTTTGAACTGCTGGCCTACCGAACGCAGGTAAACAGCAAGGCCATGCCCTACGGCGAAACCGAAGAAGACAAGCTGCCCGACTATTTCATTGTGGCCGACGATGTGTCGCCCAAGCAGCATGTCGACATTCAGGCCGCAGCGCAGAAATGGGTAGACTCATCCATTTCCAAAACGGCCAACGTGCCCACAGATTATCCCTTCGAAGACTTCAAGGACATTTATCTCTATGCACATGAAAAAGGCCTCAAAGGCTGTACGACATTCCGCTTTAACCCAGAGGCGTTCCAGGGCGTGTTGGTCAAGGAAAAAGACCTTGAGAACACCACCTACCAGTTCACTCTTGAAGACGGATCCCAAGTCGAACTGAAGGGCAACGAGCAGGTTGAATACGACGGCGAAATGCACAGTGCCGCCAACCTGTTTGACGCACTAAAAGAAGGCTACTACGGCAAGTTCTGACGACACTGCGTGTCGTCGTCATCCTGAGGCGTTAGCCGAATAGTCAGGATAAATTACGTCATCCTGAGGCGTTAGCGAATAGTCAGGACAAATTACGTCATCCTGAGGCGTTAGCCGAAGGACCTCCCGAATATGCCACGGGGGCACTGAAGGAGATCCTTCACTTCGTTCAGGACGACGCTCCACAGCGTCGAGGGCAAATTACGTCATCCTGAGGCGATAGCCGAATAGTCAGGATAAATTACGTCATCCTGAGGCGTTAGCCGAAGGACCTCCTGCCGGGCAGGCAAGAGTAAAAATACGAGGTCATCAAAATGACAGTAAAAATTGATAAAAAAATCACCGGTTACAAGGTAATCGACAAGGTTAAAGAAGCCAAAGAGGCCGAAGACGCCGCAGCCGCGCTGGCCGCTGCCGCGCCCGAATCCAACGTAGTGCACATGCACGAGTCGTTCGAGCGCCCCGAAAAACTCATTGGCTCTACCTACAAAATGAAAACGCCTATGTCCGAGCACGCCATGTACATCACCATCAACGACGTGGTGCTGAACGAGGGCACGGAACACGAAGTGCGCCGCCCCTTCGAAGTGTTTATCAACTCCAAGAACATGGAACACTTCCAGTGGGTGGTAGCCCTCACGCGGCTGATTTCCGCCGTGTTCCGCAAAGGCGGCGACGCCACCTTCCTGGTAGAAGAACTCAAAGCCGTGTTCGACCCCAAAGGCGGCTACTTCAAAAAGGGCGGCGTATTCATGCCCTCCATCGTGGCGGAAATCGGCTACGCCATTGAAGATCATATGAAAAGCATTGGGCTTATCGACAGCGAACTCGACGAGCACCAGAAAAAGTTCCTCGAGGAAAAGCGCAAGGAAATCGAGGGCAAAAGCGTAAAAAAGACTGAAGCAGCCACAGAGTCGTCGGAAGAGGGCGAAGCAAGCTACCCCGCCAGCGCCACCCTGTGCATGAAGTGCAGCACCAAAGCGGTTGTGCTCATGGACGGCTGCATGACCTGCCTAAGCTGCGGCGACTCCAAGTGCGGCTAAGTTAAAGCCACCAGCATCTGACCCCTTCGGGGTCAGACACTTCTACCGAACTAGTGTCTGACGCCCCGCGAAGCGGGGGTCAGATGCTATGAGAAGAAAACCGAGCCACCAGCATCTGACCCCTGCGGGGTCAGACACTTCCTCTGAATTAGTGTCTGAATCCCCGCGAAGCGGGGGTCAGATGCTATGAGAAGAGCGCTAGGCCACCAGCATCTGACCCCTTGACGGGGTCAGACACTTCCCACCTCGCAAGCATCAGACCCCTGGCGGGGTCAGACACTTCCACCGAACTAGTGTCTGACTCCCCGCGAAGCGGGGGTCAGATGCTGAACGAAATTCCCATCAACCCCCCCCCGTCAAAAACGCATGTTCGTCCCAAATACCATCCCTGTACCAAACTGTTTTTAACCCTATCCACTAACTGGAACCTGTCACACCGCTTACGCCGAATTAAGCCGTAACTTCCTGTAATTATTGATTAAAAAAATTTCCCTTTTGGAAAACTAGGGTCGTATCTGTCAACGCAGCAGCAAATGTTTGCCAGGTGCAAAATTAGATTTCGGGGAGAAAATAGGATGAGTCAAACTCGCATATTCAAGGGCTTCGACCCAATCGTAGCCACCGAGCTTAAAAAAAAGTGGTACATCCTGGCCATCGCCATGATTACTGTCATCTTCGCCTTTAGCCTGCCTGCCTTTGCACCTCAAAACATATACGACTACCTTGAAAGAGACTTCGGCTGGTCCCGAGCTCAAATTACCGCTTTGGCTACCTCCAAATACCTGATGGGGTTCCTGGTTGCCATATCTGTGGGCATTATTATCGACAGGCTAGGCGTCAAGAAGGTTCTACTGTTTGTGTCAACGGTGGGCGCCATCTCCATGTCGGCCTTCTACTTTGTGCCCAACCTGATGGTGTACTACGGCATCGGTATCCTGATGGGTATCGCCACCACCGGTTCCATCGTGGCGCTGAAGGTGTTCATTAGCCGCAGCTTCGACCACGCCGTCGGCGTCGCCTTTGGCATCACCCTCATGGGCATGAGCATCGGGCAGCTGATTGTTCCCTACCTGGTTAACTGGCTTATCCCGGTCGACGACGTGTCCGGCTGGCGTCTTGGCATGCTGCAAATGAGTCTGTTCATCTGGTGTATCTCGCTGCCGGTGCTGATGTTTGGCCTGAACGAGAAAACCATCGAGGCAAACCGCACCGAAGCCAGCAAAAAGGCCGACTACGACATTGGCTTCCGCGACCTGATGAAAGACAAACGCTTCTGGCTGCTGGCCTATGCCGTGACAGCTGTTGGTTTTGTCGACCAGGCCTACATACAGAACGCCCGCTTCCTGCTGGTTGCCGACCTGGGCGTTACCACTGAAATGTTTGCCTACCTCATTACCGTGTATGCCATCGCCGGTGTGCTGGCACGGCCGGCATTGGGCTTGCTGGCCGACATTATTTCGGTGAAAGGCGTGGCCATGGTTTACGTATTGATGGGCGCTACGGCGTTGCTAACTTTGCCTCTGGCTGCATCGGCACCCCTGATGCTGATTTTCTGGATGGCGCTGCGCGGAATCTCCCACTCGGGCGTGATGATTGACGACGTGATTATCGTGAAACACACCTTCGGTGCGAAAAATATGGGCCTTATCCTGGGCTTGCTGACAGGCTTCGTAAACCTGGGCTTTGCCACCGGACCGGTGCTGATGGCCTATATCTCTGATACCACCGGTAGCTATGCATTGGCCCACATTATTTTCGGCGCCGTATCTATATCTGCCGCTGCGATTGTTCTGCTCATCAAGCCCGAGGTATGGCTGGCGGGCAGGGCGGCGCGCGAGGCCGAGCGAGCTGCGGAAAACGACCCGGCAGCCGCCAAACCGTCAGCGTCCGCGGGCGGCGTGAGCTAATCCCCGAATGGCCAACCCCGGGGTGTAAGGTCCTCTCCCCGGTTTTCTTTAGCCCCCTCACCAGGGGGCTTTTTTTGTCTCGATGCTTCCACCGAGCTAGTGTCTGACTCCCCGCGAAGCGGGGGTCAGATGCTATGAGAAGAACGCCGAGCCACCAGAAGTGTCTGACTCCCCGCGAAGCGGGGGTCAGATGCTATGAGAAGAACGCTAGGCCACCAGCATCTGACCCCTTGCGGGGTCAGACACTTCCCACCTCGCCAGCATCAGACCCCTGCCCGGGTCAGACACTTTTTCTGCCAATTTCTTACGCATTCATTAACTTAGGGTAGGAAAAGCTGGTCACCTTCCAGCGGCCTCTTCATTATGCGGCTTGTTGCGCCCAGCGCACGGGGTTGCTGGCTTTTTCGGGGGCGGTCTGACACACTTGCCCGCCTCGCGTTATAGCTAGCGCGGCCATACATAAAGGGCTTTTGGCCCTGTAAAACAAACAGAAATGGGGTAGAAAACACATGTCCAATGCCAAAGGCTTTCTGGGGCTCGACAAGGTTGTTGTGGATGAATTGAAAGAAAAGTGGGCCATTCTGCTTATTGCTTTCATCACCGTTATCTTCGCCTTCAGCCTTCCCGCTTTCGCACCACAAAACATCTACGATTATCTTGAAGCCGACTTTGGTTGGTCGCGCGCGCAAATCACCGCGCTGGCAACCTCCAAATACCTTACCGGGTTCATCATTGCCGTAACCGTGGGCATTGTCATCGACAAGGTCGGCGTGAAAAAGGTATTGATCGTGGTGTCCGCCATTGGCGCACTGGCCATGACAGCCTTCTACTTCGTGCCCAACCTGCCCACCTACTACATGATCGGCATCATGCTGGGCATGGCCACCACTGGCTCTATCGTGTGTTTGAAAGTGCTGATTGGCCGTTCCTACGAATACGCCGTTGGCCTGGCCATGGGCGTTACCCTGGCCGGCATGAGCGTAGGTCAAATGATTGTGCCCTTCCTCATTAACATCTTCGTGCCCGAAAACGACCCGGAAGGCTGGCGTATTGGCATGCTCGAACTCAGCCTGTTTATCTGGTTCATCGCCATTCCCACCCTGGTGTTTGGCTTGCGCGAGAAGCAGCTTGAGCACAGCAAACAGGAAAAATCCAAGGGTGGCGAAGCCAACCTTACCTGGAAAGATCTGTTGAGCGAGGGCCGTTTCTGGTTGATCGCCCTGGCGGTATTTCTTGTGGGCTTTGTCGACCAGGCCTACATCCAGAACGCTCGTTTCTTCCTGGTTGCCGACCTGGGTATTACCACCGAAACCTACGCTCTGGTTATCTTCTGGTACGCCATGGCGGGCATCGTGTCGCGCCCGGCTCTGGGTTGGTTGATCGACCTTATTTCGGTTAAAGGCGTATCCATTGCCTACACCGTGCTGGCGGCTACCAGCCTGCTGGCATTGCCGCTGGCCGCTGCCGGCCCGCTAATGATTTACCTCTGGATGGTGCTGCGGGGCGTTTCGCACTCGGGCGTAATGCTCGACTCCGCCATGCTGTCCAAGCACTGCTACGGCCGTCACAACCTGGGCCTGCTGATTGGCTTGCTCACCGGTATTATCAACATCGGTTTTGCTACCGGCCCTGTGATGATGGGTTGGATCTCCGATGCCACCGGCAGCTATAACCTGGCCCACGTTATATACGGTGTGCTGGCGTTGGTTGCCGCCGGTATCGTGCTGCTGGTAAAACCCAGCTACTGGATTGCATCGCAGGAAGAGCGTGCAGCCAAACTGGCCGAAGACGCAGCTTAGGCGCAAGCCCAAAGCTAAATCGGCTTTAGCAATATCCAACAAGCCCGGCAATGTAAATTGCCGGGCTTTTTTGTAAGTGTCTGACCCCGGTCCGTAGGAAGTGTCTGACCCCGTCAGGGGTCAGATGCTGATGGCACAACCTCGATGTAAGTGTCTGACCCCGTCAGGGGTCAGATGCTGGCGGCATTGCGTTCTTCCCAGCATCAGACCCCTGCTGCGCAGGGAGTCTGACACTTTGGCTCCGATGGAAGTGTCTGACCCCGTCAGGGGGCAGATGCTGATGGCACAACCACGATGTAAGTGTCCGACCCCGTCAGGGGTCAGATGCAGGTGGCATTGCGTTCTTCCCAGCATCAGACCCCTGCTGCGCAGGGAGTCTGACACTTTGGCTCCCGATCTAAGTGTCTGACCCCGTCAGGGGTCAGATGCTGGCGGCTTTCCATCTTCCTCGAACATGCCCAAATACGCCCTGAACCGCTCACCATCGCTGTTCCCCAGCGCCTGATAGGTTGCGTGCGCTTTAATCCAGGGCAAGGGCTTCACACCCCGATAATGGTTAAAACTTCCCCAGGCATAATCGCCCGGCTGCATCGCCATGCCCGCCTTAACCGGATTGTTGTCGATGTAGCGCATACAGGCCAAAAAATCGTTGTCATTGGTTACCGCGCGAGAGCGATACCGCCCATCCCATATAGCACCGTTGCGTTGCCATCGCTTGTTCATCAGGATGCCAAACCGGGCGTTAACCTGCTGAACAAACCTTGAAACAGCCAGACCGGAATAGGGGCTAATCAAAAGATGAACATGGTTGGTCATCAGACAAAACGCGTGTAATGAAACCGGGTTCTTAAGCGCCGCATTGGCCATGCTTTCCAGATATAGGCCGAAATCGCTCCAGTCGTTAAACACCGGCTTTCGCCAGTGGCCCCGTTGCGTGATATGCAGGGGCACGCCGATGGCCTGAATTCGAGCAGGTCTGCTCATAAACTCCTCCTTAAGTTTCATGTGCTCTTCCCTGAAATGAAAAATAGCAAAAAATTTGTCTATGTGCCGATGACAAAAGTCTGAATTTCTGAAAATGCGTTTAATACCGGTTTGCTTCTGGTTCTGGATGATTTCCAGTTCAGTTGGCACAGCTGCCACCCGTAGCTGTTAAAATCGCCGGCGAATTTATCAGGGGTTTCCAATGAAAATTGTCAGTTTCAACATCAACGGCATGCGGGCGCGGCCACACCAACTTTCCGCCATCGTCGAAAAGTACGCACCGGATGTCATTGGCCTTCAGGAAACCAAGGTGTCTGACGAGATGTTCCCGCTGAATATTCCCGAAGAGCTGGGATATGAGGTGTTGTATCACGGCCAGAAGTCGCACTACGGTGTGGCACTGCTGTCGCGAGTGGGGTTGGCTAACCCCCAGAAGGGCTACCCACATGACGATGACGAAGCCCAGCGCCGCCTGGTTGGCATCGATGTGCCCTTCAATGGCGGCACGCTTACCATTTACAACGGCTACTTTCCGCAGGGAGAGGGCCGCGATCATCCCTGGAAATTTCCATACAAGCAGAAATTCTATGCCGACCTGTTGGCGCACCTGAAAGACCGCCACAGTCCGAGCGACGCAGTGGTCGTCATGGGCGACCTGAACATTGCACCCACCGACCTGGACATCGGCATTGGCGAGAAAAACATGAAGCGCTGGCTGCAAACCGGCAAGTGCAGCTTTCTGCCGGAAGAGCGTGAATGGTTTGCTGCACTGGAAAGCTGGGGCTTGCAGGATGCCTACCGCCACCTGTACCCGGAATTCAACGGCAAAATGAGCTGGTTTGATTACCGCAGCCGTGGTTTCGAGGACAACCCCAAGCGCGGCCTGCGCATCGACAACCACCTGGTAACGGCGCCCGTTTTGGCTGCGGCAAAGGGGGTAGAAATTGACCACGAGATACGGGCCATGGAAAAGCCTTCCGATCACTGCCCGGTGGTGCTGGAACTGGCCTGATAATGGCCGCCTGGTGTGCGTGCCAATACCAATCCTCGGCAATTGAGTTGGCTTGGTAGGCTCTATATAATCGCGCGCTCAATCGGAGTGTAGCTCAGCCTGGTAGAGCACTGTCTTCGGGAGGCAGGGGCCGGAGGTTCAAATCCTCTCACTCCGACCAAAATGCAAAAGGCCACCTTAAGGTGGCCTTTTTTGTGGAAGTGTCTGACTCCCCACAATATTGAAGTGTCTGACTCCCCACGCAGTGGGGGTCAGATGCTGAAATCAAGGCTCAGGAGTAGGGCTACCAGCATCTGACCCCTGCGGGGTCAGACACTTCCCATGAAGAGGGGTCAGACACTTCCCATGAAGAGGGGTCATACACCTCCCCTTCACCAACATTCGCCCACAAAAAAAGGAGCCATGCGGCTCCTTTTTCGTCTTTGCTTCGCCAACCCTTACAGGTAAGGAATCAGGCGTCCAAAGATAACTACCAGCGTCCAGAAGCCGATTGAAAGGGCACCGGAAATTACAGCCGCCTTGGGCGGTGTACCGTGCGGATCCCAATCGCCCCAGGTGGGCTGCAGTTTGAAGGTAAAGAATGCTGCGTTAAGCGCCGCCAGTACCATAAACACCATCTTCAGCTGGAAGGCCAGTGCGTAGGTGTAGCGGAAGGGGTCGCCAGCATAGAAGGCAATACCGGTAATCAGGTTCAGTACAAACCCTAAAATTGCCAGGTTAATCAGCGTATGAGTCGCCTGAATTGGCATGCTCTTGAAAAAGCCTATCAGGCGCAGGTCGGTAACCAACAGCGCGCCGAACAGAATGGTCATGCCGAAAAAGTGAATGGTTTCAGCAATCGGCCAAGACCATGTCCAACCGAACATAATGCCGGCAAGCCACGATTCCTGCAGTGAAAACAAAAAGGATTCCATCGTGCGTGCCCCCTTAGATGTAAGCGATCATACGGCCGCCGATCATTGCGACAGACCATGCGATCAGTGAAACAATACCCAAGGTTTTCAGCTTGGAAGTAGCTTCCGTTGCAGCCTTGAGTTCCTTTTGGATTATCACCATCAGCACAACACCAACTACGATGCCGGCAATTTTCAGCAGGAAAGGAACGCTGGTGATGTACCAGGTGGCCTGCATGGTGAACAGCGCGGTACCGGAAATGGCGTTAATGGCAAAGCCAAACCATGCAACCGGAAAGAAACGCTCGAACGAAGCAACGGGCAAGCCGCCTGCAATGCCCATAAAGCGCAGGCTCATCATGAACAGAAGACCCACGACGATTGCCAGGCCGACTGAGTGGGTGGTAAGCATAATGGGATAACCCCAAAGCGAACCTCCTACCCAAGCCGCCAGACCGGTCGACTCAAGCCAAGATAAAAAACCCATAGGTAAGTACCCCTGATTGAAAATGTTATTTTCTGTCAGCTTAAGCCCTGATCCCCTTGAAACAGGGCCTGCGCGACGCTGAACGGATCATGCCAAAGAAATTAACAGCCGGCAATGTATCCTTGTTTTTACAGGCTTTCCGCTTGATTTGGCTCAACCTTTGGCCTGGCACACATTTAACCGGTTTCGCTCAGCGAAAGGGGTAAAGAAGGGTTAACAATGCTGTAGCGGCGCAGTTTGGGTGGGGTTGGGCTTGGTGGACGTGTCTGACCCCGTCCCGTGAGAAGTGTCTGACCCCGCAGGGGTCAGATGCTGTTGGCTTTGCCTCGGAGGAAGTGTCTGACCCCGCCAGGGGTCAGATGCTGGTGGCCGTTCAGCCATTC
>CAKZNR010000175.1 GCA_937129725.1 uncultured Cellvibrionales bacterium
AGCGAAGTTTACGAAATTATCGAAACCAGCGAAGGCGAATATGCTCTGCGCCGCGCCGAGGGTGACGAAGAGCCGGTGCTCACCATTCGATTCTCCCTGGACGCCATGGAATTCCTGCGCGACTCCCGCACCGAAGTGGTTAAAAGCATGATCGAAGCGGGCATTCACTGCGTAGAAGACCTGGTCGCCGAAGAAGCCGTTGGCGACCCGGCCGACCAGCCCGAAGACCTCCCCGGCGACGAAACCGTCCACTGAGTTTTTACCTCCAAAGTGCCTAACCCCTCCGGGGCAAGTGTCTGACCCCGTCAGGGGTCAGATGCTGGCGGAAGTGCGAAAGTGTCTGACCCCGTCAAGGGGTCAGATGCTGGTGGTGGAAGTACGCATCTGACACCCCCTTCAGGGGCATCAGACGCGTTTTGTTTGTCTCCGCTGACGCCTCGCCAAACGTGAGTGTCTGACCCCGTCAAGGGGTCAGATGCTGGCGGAAGTGCGAAAGTGTCTGACTCCCGTCAGGGGTCAGATGCTGGTGGAAGTACGGAAGTGTCTGCTAGTGGAAGTACGTATCTGACACCCCCTTCAGGGGCATCAGACGCGGCACTTCTCGACCGAGCTAGCGTTCGCCCGAGAAGTGGGCATCAGAGCCGTTACTGGACATACGTCCAGTAACTGTATATATTCCCAGCTATGAAGCAACTCACGGCTCGACAGCAGCAAATACTCGAATACATTCAGGCCTATGCCGAAAGCAATGGCATGCCGCCCACCCGTGCCGAAATTTGCACCGAGCTGGGCTTTCGCTCACCCAATGCCGCCGAAGACCACCTCAAGGCCCTGGCGCGCAAAGGCGCGATCGAATTGCTACCCGGTACCTCGCGCGGCATTCGCCTGCCTCCGGTTGAAGCCATGCCCGAAGCCGCTAACGACAGCTTGCCTATCATCGGCCGCGTCGCAGCGGGTTCGCCCATTTTGGCAGCCGAGAACCACGACGGCAGCGCAGATATTGCACCGGGCTTTTTCCGGCCCCAGGCCGACTATATGTTGCGGGTGCAGGGCGACTCCATGATCAATGCCGGCATTCTCGATGGCGACTTGTTGGCCGTGCACAAAACCCAACAGGTAAAAGAGGGCGACATCGCTGTTGTTCGCCTCGACGACGAAGTTACGGTCAAGCGTTGGCACCGGGTTAATGCCGGTCATGTGCAACTCATTGCCGAAAACGAAGCTTATGCGCCCATCGAAGTGCGCGAGGGTGAATACAACGCCGAGGTAGAAGGCATCGCCGTGGGCGTGCTGCGCCAGCACTAATCCGGAAGTGTTTAACCCCGCCTCTTGAGAAGTGTCTGACCCCGCAAGGGGTCAGATGCTGATCGCGGCAACGAAAAAGGAAGTGTCTGATCCCGTCAGGGGGCAGATGCTGGTCGCCCTCAATAAATCAGCTGCCCTTCCTCATCCAGCGGCGGGTAGGGCAACCCCTTACCCCGGTAATATCGCGCCAACTTCGGATAACCCCACTCAAACAGCTTGTCCCGAATTTGCTCTGGCGGAAGCCGCGGTTGATCGTACAGGCCAGCCGCCCGGCGCTGCCGGCTTGCCTCCATCAGCAACAGGGCAAAGGCCACACTCACGTTAAAACTTTCCACCATGCCAAGCATGGGAATGCGCACACGGTGGTCTGCCAGCTGGCGTGCCTTCCCGCTTAACCCCTCGCGTTCGGCGCCCATCATCAGTGCCACCGGACGGGTGAAGTCGAACTGCTGAAAATCGATGGCGTTGTCGCCCAGGTCGGCGGCCACTACGGCCATGCCCTGTGATCTGACCAGATCCACGGCCTGCTCGATACTGGTATAGCGGTGCAACTGAACGTATTTGTGCGACCCCGCCGTGGTCCCCGCAAAACGCTTTTGCTCTTCTCCCTGAGCAATCACACAGTGCATATCGCCCACACCCAGCGCATCGCAGGTGCGCCTTAAAGCCGCGAGGTTGCGCCCCTTGTGCACCTCGTCGGTAATCAGGGTCAGGTCTGGCTGGCGTTGTTCCAGCACGCGCACCAGCGTGCGGTAGCGTTCAGGTGTCATATCGCTATTTTAGCCCGCCGCCGGTTTCTTTTGTGTCGCCAGTGGTGCGAGTTGCCGAAAGGTTTTGCCCTCAAGTCTCCCCTGCGGCAAGATGTGCGCCTTTTCCGCAACCGGTAAATTCATGCGCGTTACTTCAGTCGATATTCTTGAAGGGCCTATCGAGAAGACCCTTCTGCGCATGACGGGGCCCATGGTAATCGGCATTTTCGCCATGATGATGTTTGGTGCGGTTGACACCTTTTTCATCAGCCTGATGGGCACCACCGAGCTTGCGGCCATCAGTTTTACCTTTCCGGTAACCTTCACCATCATGAACCTGTCCATCGGCATGGGCATTGCTACCTCGGTGATACTGGCCCAGGTTATTGGTCGCAAACAGCCCGAGCGTGCCCAGCGCGTATGTACCGATTCGCTCTGGTTCACCCTGGTACTGGTGATTGTGGTTGCCTCACTGGGCCTGGCGACAATTGATCCACTGTTCCGTGCCCTGGGTGCCACCGACGCAACCATGCCCTTCATCCGCGAATACATGCTGATCTGGTATGGGGCAGTGGGCCTGTTGGTAATCCCCATGAATGGTAACGCTGCCATTCGAGCCACCGGCGACACCAAATGGCGCAGTTTATTGATGATGGCTTCCGGCCTGTTCAATGCCATTCTCGACCCGCTACTGATATTCGGTATTGGCCCCTTTCCCGAGTTGGGGGTTCAAGGCGCGGCGCTGGCCACAGCCATATCCTGGATGATTGGTTTTGTTGCTGCCCTGTGGCTGCTTGGAGTGCGGGAAAAGCTGCTGACCCCGGTGATGCCAACCCTGCAGGAATGGCGCGAAACTGCAGGTAAAATGCTTCGAATTGGTACGCCTATCTCCATTGCCAATATGCTCACGCCCATTACCATCATGCTACTGACCGCATTGGTTGCACGCCATGGCGAGGCGGCCGTTGCAGGCTATGGTGCGGGCGGGCGTATCGAAGCCTTCGCCATGATTATGACGTTCGCGCTCACCTCTACCCTGTCGCCCTTTATGGCCCAGAACCTGGGGGCCGGGCAGCTTGATCGGGCGCGTCAGGCGCTGAAGTCCGGGCTCAAATTTACCCTGTTCTTCCAACTGTTGGCCTACGCACTATTGGCCGCTGCCGCTATGCCCCTGTCACACATATTCAGCGACGACCCCCAGGTGCTGTCGGTAACCCGGCTATATCTGTGGATAATGCCGCTGGGCGCCACCTTTTACGGCATGGTGACCATCTACAATACTGTCTTTAATGCGGCACACCAGTCGAACAAAACCCTGCTCAATTCGGGCGCCCGTCTGTTTATCTTTATTCTGCCCATGGCCGCGCTGGGCAGTTGGCTTGGCGACCTGCCTGGGCTCTTTATTGGTTCGGTCATCGGCAATCTTCTGGCGGCTCTGCTGGCTCGCTTTATGGCGGGTCGTATGATTCGGCAGCTCGAAAAGGACGATGCCCAGCCAGCGCAAAGGGCAAGCATCTGACCCCCGCTGCGCGGGGAGTCAGACACTAGTTCGATGCTGGCGGCCGGATGTGGGAAGTGGAAGTGTCTGACCCCGTCAGGGGTCAGATGCTGGTCGCCGCTGGTTTGTTTAGCATCTGACCCCCGCTGCGCGGGGAGTCAGACACTGGCGCTGAGACAAAGAGGCTTACCGGCTCCTTAAGCCGCTGCAAGTTAAGGCGCTGCCGGCTTAAACTGCGGCACAATAACTCCATGAACACTTATGCCTCCCCACCGCTTGTCGACCGCCTGTTTTTCGATGGCCAATGCCCTCTGTGCCGCTCGGAAATGAAACAGCTCGCCACCCTGCACGACGACCGGCTTGAGCTGGTCGATATCCATTCCTACCAGCCAGAGCCGGGCCAACCAAACAGCGCCCAAATGCTGAAAATTCTGCATTTGCAGAAGGCTGATGGAAGCTGGTTAAAGGGGCTGGATGCCAACGTTGCCGCCTGGCAACACACGCGTTGGGGCTGGGCGTTCCGGGTATTGCGCTGGCCGCTGGTGCGCGCCCTGGCCGATCGTATTTACCTGGCTTGGGCCGAAAAGCGCTTCGCGCGCCGATACGCCTGCGGCAACTACTGCATGGGGGGAGAGGAAGGGCTTTAGCTGTCTACCTGCCCCGATTTGCCTAGCACGGTTGTTATCACCCGGTTTCGGCCCAGCTCCTTGCCGGTATAAAACGCCTGGTCGGCTTCCTTTAGCAGTTTCTGCCCTTCGCCGTCCAGCGAGGCTACCGCCGAGGCCACACCGATGGTAATGGTTGCGGTTTCTGATTTGCCCGGCCTATAGGGAATACGAAGTGTTGCCACCGCTTTGCGCAAATTTTCAGCCACTATCTCGGCGCCTTCCGGGTCGGTGCGTGGCAGTATCACACTGAACTCTTCGCCGCCGTATCGCCCGATAAAGTCGTAGGGCCTGTGAAGGGTTGCGCGCAAGGCCAGCGCCACACCCGAGGTAAACGACCCGATGCGAACGGCAATAATGAACACCACAGCGCCCGCCAGGCTAAGCAGCCCGGCCACCTTTTCGTTCAGGGCGATGTTGCTTTGTGAATGCGGCTTGGCTAGCTGTTCCTGCAACGCCTCGCGTTTGTCGGCCATGCAATTCTTTCTATGTTGGCTG
The DNA here is from genome assembly GCA_937129725.1 of uncultured Cellvibrionales bacterium. Taxonomy (GTDB): domain Bacteria; phylum Pseudomonadota; class Gammaproteobacteria; order Pseudomonadales; family GM7GCV1; genus JABJGI01. The sequence goes on from CAKZNR010000175.1 coordinate 4,716, forward strand.
CGAACAGTTTACGTAGATTTGCCGGTCCGTTAACCACAAGTTTCACAATAGCGTCATTTGGTTTCACGTTCTAACAGCTGCACCATGGGGCAGGGAAGTTGCTGCTCAAGCCAATCAATATTCTCTTGCGCCTGAGCCATGTCGGGCTCGATACAGTTGGCAATCCAGCCTTGCAGCGGCAACCCGCTATCTAAAATTGCTTTGGCGGTCAGCTGTGCGTGATTCAGGCAACCCAGGCGAATGGCCACTACCAGAATCACCGGTAGCTGAAGCGCAATGGCCAGGTCGGCCATGGTTTGCGTCGCCGAAACGGGTGCCAGCCAACCGCCGGCGCCCTCTACCAATACCAGTGAGCAGCGTTGTTGTAATAGGCGAAACTTCTCCGCCAGTTCTTCTATCTCTATCGGGCGGCCAGCCTGCTCGGCGGCAATGTGGGGAGAGGCAG
>CAKZNR010000176.1 GCA_937129725.1 uncultured Cellvibrionales bacterium
CCAGCGAGCCGGCTCCGCAACGCTGTATAGACATAAAAATCGGTGATAACGAACTCTACTGGCATTTGATAAGTACCCTTATCAAGCGCTAGTTTCATCACACAATGTGGTAGGCACTCTCTGAGGAGTCGGATTATCACTTTAGGGCCTCGGATGCAGAAACTTCTTTCTCAAGCGTCTCAATCTCGAGTACCAGCCGATCGTATTCAGATCGTTTTCTATCTAAAAACCGGCGCGTAATCGCCGCTTTTTCCGCGATACCCTTAGGGGTCAACAGATAGATATACCCCATCTTATTGTCCGACTTCCTGAAGTTTTCAAGCTTTAACCAGCCAACATCAAGCAAAGATTTGACCAGGTAGTTTGTTTTACCCAAGCTCACGCCCAAGATCTCGGCCAGCTGGCGCTGAGTAAGGTTGGGGTTACGTTGTAGTTGTTTCAGGGCTTGGTATTGAAGTTCGATATCGGTCATGAGTTTGATTCAGGCAGGCTACCGCAGGAAGAAACTCCCGCTCGTTCCTTGAGGCCGCAAATACAGTAGGCCGTTCAAGAAGTGAACATACTACGCGAATACATCGATTTCTCAAGCGCAAGGGTTACCTATTTGATGTTCTGGTGGCTTCAGCGAAAGCTTCGGCAAAGGGGGAAATTAGGCTTTGACTATCTGATCTCGCTCACATCGCATCCGTTGTTGCTGGCCCAGCATCTCTATCAACACCTCAATTCGCTTCTGCCCGGTGTTCGAAGCTAACCCTTCGAGCCCTGCAAGGGGGCCATCCACTATCCTCACCTTGTCCCCAGCCTGGACAGGCCTGTCTATGGGGTTTTCGATCAAATAGGCCTCTGCCTTTTTTATACGGTCGATAACCATGGCGTCAATGTAGGTAACCGCTTGGCCAAACCGCACCACAGACAAAACCCCGGGAGTAGACCTGATTGGCGAGATCGACTGCTCAGTGTGAACAGCGCAAAAGCAGTAGCCTGGAAATAGCGGCACAAGGCCATGTGCCTCGCCAAATTGATCACGCCTTGGTGTAGTGGGCAGGTACACATTGAAGCCTTGGTCTTGCAGATTCGTGACCGCCCGGTGCTCCTGTCGAGCCTTGGCCATAACCGCAATCCATTGGGTATTCAACTTCGCTAAGCCGTCTCTTCAGGCTTAAACAAGTAGTGCCATGTCAATACCCCTATTACGCCTAACATTCCTCCCAAAAGCGTTCCCAATACACAAATTAACGCTCGGCTGGGTTTACTTTTTTCTTCAGGAACCACCGCAGGGTCGATGGTTTTGAACACGTATTCGGGCCTCACTTCAGCCAGCATCACAGTCTCGGTCTGCGACTGGATAAGCTCAAAGAACATAGCTTGAAGGTCAGCCAACGACGTATTTTCCACCTGCTGCTTAAGGTATTCAATGGACTTGGTGGCCTCATCGACGTCCTGCGCCTTCACGGTATCGTTGATGTCTTCAATAAGCCAATTTACCCACTGCGTAGCGATGATCGGAGACTTGTGTTCAATGGAGACCGTCACGTAACCGGTCGCGTTGTCCTCGGAGACTGTCAAACGACTCAAAAATTCCTCGTGAGCTTCTAAAAGCGATGGCTTAGCCTTGAAGGGAGCAGCAACGTCCCGGAGCCATTCGCCAGAATCTACGTTGTAGTCATCCGGATCGAAGGTAACTGTGCCAGTTTTTATATCCCAGGAATCGACCGCCATAAGCTCTGGCAAGATGTCGTGCCTTGCTACGAAGTCACCGATAAATGCGCGCGATTTCATAAGCTCAATGCCCAGTTGAGCGCGGGACCCACCTTCACCCACCGGCAAAGACACTCCAGCAAGACTTGCAAGACCGCTATATTGGCTCAATACCCCACTAAGACCACCACTAGAGCTTTCAGCCGGCGCCAATAAGGCACTTGCGGTGTACATATTAGGCAGAGACAACGCAACAATGACGGAAATTACCGCAGCGAGCCCCGTCACTGCGCCAATCAGCCACTTGCCACGCCAGAGCACCATAAACAGTTCTTTCAGGTCGATTTCGTCGTCGCGCCACATATCGGATGGCGGTTGTGCCTGGTAAGGCTGGGGTTGTTGATCAGTCATGGGGTTTCAGCCTGGGGTAAATAATCAGGTAGGTGGCAACATAGGCCAGAAATAGCGCCAGCCACCATTGTGAAGTTGGTGATAGCACGAACAATAGCGCGACGCTTGCGCCCGCCGTGGGCAGGCTGATGCACAGGCCGGTGCCGCCGTTGGCCAGAATACTGCCGCAGCCACTTTGTTTTATTTTGGCGTACAGCAGGTTGTGAAGATGAAAGTTATCTGGCTGCATGGGGTGCTGGCCAGCGCGCATGCGCCTGGCCGATGAATAGAATATTTCGATGGCCGGGTAGGCTAACAAGCACAGCAAGAAAAAGGGCGACACCAGCCCCTGCCCCAGCAGTTCAAGCGCGCCGATTACCACCGCCGCGCCCAGGCCGTAGCTGCCGGCATCGCCAAGAAACAGCTTGCCGCTAACCAGGTTGTACAGCACAAATACCAGCAGGGCCAAAAACAGGGCGTAGTATTCAATGCGCCCGCTGATGGCCACGTAGGCCAGCAGGGTGCAGGCGAAAACAACCGGCATCAGGCCATTGGCGCCATCGGCAATGTTCATGGCGTTAATGGCGCCAAGGGCGGCCACCAGCGCCAGGGCAAAGGCCAGCCAGTGGTATTGCAAAAGAAAGTCCAGCCCCGGGATGCCTGCACCGCTTGGCACCAGGCCGGGGTGCACCAACAAGGCAGTGGCCAGTATGGCGGCCATTAAGCCAAGGCGCAGCTGGGGCGACAGTGCGCCATGTAAGTCTTCCACCAGACCCACCAGGCCCACCATTAGCGCGAAGGCCAGCGGCGAGAACAAGTTGTTGGGGTTGGTGGCGTTGGCTACCTGGGGAATGCCGCGGGCGGCGAAGTACACCCCCACCGCACACAGCACAATGCCCAACCCGCCCAGGCGCGAGGCCTGCTGGTGCGATATGCCGTGCTTGGCATGGCTGTCGGGCGCCAGGCTGAAGCGGCGAATGGCCGCCAGCAGCAGCACTGTGGCCAGCCCGGGTAGGCCGGCAATAAGCAGCGCGCCCAGCAGCAGCACGCCGTACTTAACGGCGGTTTTTAACAGCTGGCTGGTGGCGGGCATGGCGGCTTGCATGGCACTAGAAGAGGTTGGCAATGGCGGCAATGGTAATACCGGTTTGGTAGGCGATGGCCGTGGCCTGCTGCCAGAAGGTCATGGTGTCGCGGTATTCGGCGTTAACCGGCACCACAATGGTGTCGCCGGGCAGCAAGTTGGTGTTGGCGGCATCGAAACGAATCCAGGAGCGGTCGAGTGTGGTAATGGCGCCGTTGGCGCGCACCACGTAAATGGCCTCTTCGTCGCCGCGGTCGGTAATGCCGGCGCCCAGTTCCAGGTAGTCTTCCACGCGTAAATCGGCCTGATGGCGGAATACACCGGTGCGGCGTACCTCGCCCACCACGGAAACCGAGCCCGGGTTCAGCGGAATGTACAGGGCATCGCCGTCTTGCAGAGTAATGTCGGCGCTTTCATCACCCAGCATGGCGCTGGGGATGTCGACCACAAAGCGGCCCACGGGTTCGAAGTTGTCCATTACTTCGATAACCGGTGCCAGGGTGGCGAAATCGGTGTTCTGGGATTCTTGAGTCAGGCTGCGCGCGGCGAAGCTGCGGCGCAGTTGGTCGATATAATCACTTATTTGCTCGCGCTGAATTTCACGCGCCGATTCACGGGTGAAAAAGGCGCCCATGGCAAAACCCTCGGGCTTGATGCCGCCGGCGCGCTGAATAAGGTCGGAAAGGGTTTCGTTGGGGCCGATAAGGTATTCGCCCGGAAAGCGCACCTCGCCGGTAATTTGCACGCTGCGCTGGGGGGTCCAGTCGGGGATGCTTCGCACCAGCAGGTGGTCGCGGCTTTGCAGGCTGGGGTTACTGGCGGTTCCGCTGCTGCGAAGGGCCAGGTTCACCTGCATCAGGTTAGCACCAGCCACCCCTTCTGGGCTGATGTTTACCCGGCGCAGTTCGGCCTCGTTGAGGAAGGCGTTTTCGCGCAGGCCGCCAGCAGCGAACAGCAGGTCGTTTAGCTGGTCGCCCGGGTTAAGCGGGTAATCGCCCGGCACCTTGACGGCGCCGCTAACCGACACAATTTGCACCGGCTCGTTTTCGCGCGCCTGAACGCGCAGCCTGGCCAGCAACGGCTGCAGCAATTGCTGGCGGCCTATCAGGATTTTTTCTTCGGCAAGTTCGTCGTCGGCCACCTGGGCTTGGGCCTCTTCGGCTTCAGGCAGGTTGAATACCAGCAGTTCGTCGCGCGGTTGCAACAGTGGGTCGGCTTCGCTGCCGGGGTTGCGAATGGCCTCACCCAGGTTGAAGTTGCTTACCTCGATATCGAGGCGCTCGTTTTTAATGGACACAATAAGCGCGTAGTTCAGGTCGACATCGGGCGCCAGGTGCGATTCCACCGAGGGCAACAGGTCGGACACGCGCAAGCCTTGCTGCCAGGCAAAGGCACCTCGGCGCACCACGGCGCCTTTTACTTCCACGCCGTTGCTGTAGATGTCGGAGGTAACCGGCACGCGAAGCTGGTCGCCGTTTTGCAGGGCAAGGCCCAGGGCTTCGCTGTTGGTAAGGTCGAGGTTCACCAGTTCGGGCAGGGCGGCGCCGGGGTCGCGGCGCTCGAAGGTTACCTGGCGAATGTAGGCGTTGCTTTCGAAGCGCCCGGCCATGTTCACCAGGTCGGCCACGGTTTCGCCCGGGATGGCCTCGTACCGGGCCGGGCGGCGCACGGCGCCGCTGATGGCCACTTCGGCGCTAAGCGGCGGTACGAACAGCACGTCGCCGCTTT
>CAKZNR010000177.1 GCA_937129725.1 uncultured Cellvibrionales bacterium
CCCAAACTGGTTGACCAGAGGCATTGCCAAAGCGCCTACGAGAAGCGTTCCGATGTGCCCCAACATGAATCTAACCTGCGCTATTTCGACCCGCCCTTGCGAGGTGGGGGACATCACCGTCATCAATGCCGAGTAGGACACCGAGACAGCGGTAAATAGCAGCATGAAAAGGCCAAAAGTCAGGTAAGCAAAGACCAATTTGCCGATGTCTGAAAGATCTGGCCCCAAAAAAACCAGTACTGAAGCCAAAGCGAGCGGTGGTGCTCCCCACAGTAAATAGGGTCGATACTTGCCCCAGCGCGAACTCGTGCGGTCAGCGATGATGCCCATCGCCGGGTCGGTTATCGCGTCGAATGCCCGACTTAACAGCAGAAGCAACCCGGCAGCTGCCGGATTTATTCCAAAAACATCGGTGTAGTAGTAAAGGATGAATAGGCTGAGAACACCGAGGTAGGCATTGTTTGCCAACTCCCCCAGTCCGTACCCGGCTTTTTCGGCAAGTGTCACTTTTTGGAAAGAACGCATAGGTGGCTCGCTGCTCACTCGGTTTTTGGTCGGCAGAACATACCTCAGCTTTTACAACTGCAAACACCGGATTTGGTTTTATTGTTCTAATTACACGCTTTCGATATTTTTATAGCAGCGGTGTTCGTCGTTGCCCGTCTGGCGCCGAAATGGTTAAAGGTACTGCGCCGTCACCGACTGAATTTTCTCGCGCATCCAGGCATGCATCGGGTTTCTCTGGTCTCTCATATGCCACGCCATGTAGACAGGTACCTTCTCCGTTTTAAATGGGGGAGGTGACGTATCCAGTGAAGAAAGAGATGTTTTGTGCATCATGCTCAATTGGGTAGCTACCAAATCGGTTCCAAGAATGAAGGATGGAAGCGCGGTAAAGTGGGGAACCGAGAGTGAGATTTTGAGGTTGCGAATTTCAGCGGCAACCGCTTTCGGAAGCGTGACCCATGAGTTCTCGTTTCCCGCGAAAATGACGGCCGCATGGCGGCACTTGAGGAACTCGCCCATAGTTTTTGGCGGTTTGCGAATACGGGCGTCGTAAAAACACATGTGCTTATCCTCAAAAAGAAGTGACTTCAACAGGTGAGGGCCTTCCGGAGGATGCGGTGTAATGATCAGGTCGCAGTGCGCTTCCTGCAAAGTGCTGGGCTTTGGAACACCAGAAGGAATAAAGTCCAGGCGCATATCTATTCCTTTCAGGTAGCAGTCCTTCATTATTTCGGGAAAGATCAACTCCCTCTGATAGTCATTTGCCGCGATTTTGAGGCGCAGGGTTTCTGAAGTTGGATCGAAGGGGCGGTCAAACCTCAGTTCACGCATCCCGTCCAGAAGCTCGCGGATGGGATCGTGAAGCGCAATAGCGCGCTCGGTCGGAGCGATACCCCGTCCGAAGCGCACAAATAGCGAATCGCCCAGGGCTTCGCGCAGTCGGTCGAGAGTGTGGCTAACCGTAGACTGGGTGACATCGAGTTCTTCAGCGGCCTTGGATACTGACATGTGTTCAAACACCAGAAGAAAGGTTTGTAAGCTTTTGCCATCAAGGTTCAAGTAATCACTATTGCTCATATTATTTCGCCCAAAACATCGTCTTTATCGAATTCTAGTGGGTGGGGTTCAGAAATTACAGTGCCGCCCTTGTGCCCACATCGCCTTGCTGAACGCGAACTCTGTTAGAGAGCGATCGACGTCGCTGTGGAGCGCTATTACGACTCAGCGTATTCGGCCTTACTCTTTGGAACTCTTCGTTAAAAACCAGTGTTTCCGCCCCGATGCCGGTATTAGTTTTTGAAATAACGAACTTCATCAAACGCAAAGCAGAACTTGTGCTTTTTTGTAGTGCGTTCGGTGTAGTCTAGGGCTCGATATTGGCTGTAGTAGAGCGCTCCTAAAGAAAAGCGGGTGCTGCAGTCAGGGTAGCGAAATTGACTGAGGAATGACCATGCATCGCCGATTGATTCCCTTTGGAGCACTGCTTCTCATACTTTGGGGGTGTAGTAACGAATCTGCAGATGAAACGGCGGTTGTCGAGCAAGAGCAGGCAAGCCCGCAGCAGGAAGCTCAGCCGGAAGTACAGCAGCCAAACTTCCTCATTTTGATTTCCGATGATATGGGCGTTGAAACCCTGCAGTCTTACGGCATCGGCGAGATCACAGCCTACACGCCGAATCTGGACCGTCTGGCGCAAGGTGGTATGCAGTTTAACAATCATTGGGTACAACCCACCTGTAGCCCGACGCGCGCCACGCTGCTTACCGGCCGCTATGGCTTTCGCACGGGAATGTTGATTCCGACATACCCCCGTCACGATTTGATTGACGTGGATATTCCACCGCCCACCGAAGGTGCGCCCGTGGAGCTTCAATACTCGCCATTCGCATACCTTCCGCCCGGAGCGGTATCACCGACACCTCCCGGGTTCGATTTTAGTCAGTTGCCTACCGATGGACTGCCAGAAGACGAACTTACCCTGCCTCAGGTGCTGAAATCTTTACCATCCGGTTATGCAACGGCAGCGATTGGCAAGTGGCATCTGGCAGACTCGACTAACGGCTGGTTGTCGGCGCCGCAAGAAGCCGGGTTTGATTACTACTCTGGCTTGTTTATGGGCGTAACCGATAGCCACTTTGATTGGCTTCACGTAGAGCAGGGCGTTGCAAGTGCTGAGTCGGGGTATCTCGACGAGCGCGTGGTAGAAGACAGCGTGCGATGGATAGGGCAGCAGGCCGAGAACGATAAGCCCTGGCTGTTGTGGACAGCATTTTTCAGCCCGCATTACCCAATAACCTTGCCGCCCAGTCATCTGTTGCGAAGTGAGGCTTCGCTGGCGCTCACGGATTCAGACTTGAATCCGGACAATACGCGTCCTTACGTGATGGCGATGATAGAGGCTTTGGACACGCTAATCGGTCAGCTATTGCAAAATATTCCCGAAAGCGAACGCGACAACACCTATATTGTTTTCCTGGGCGATAACGGATCGGTGAAATGGGCTCAGCCGGCTCCTCCCGTAGACCCAATGCGAGCAAAACTAACGCTGTACGAAGGTGGGGTGCGAACTCCGTTATTGGTTGCAGGGCCGGGTGTGTCGCCCGGGCAAACCACCGATGCTTTGGTTAACAGCGTCGACCTCTTTTCCACCATTCTCGACTTGGCAGGCACAAGTGCAGAACAGCAGGTTCCCGGTGAAATTACGTTGGATTCAGTCAGCTACGCCCCGCTGTTGAGAGATCCCGATCAGCAGGAACTGCGAAGTTGGATTTACGCGGATGCTAAGTCATTGGCGACAGGGCAGGAAATTTACGCCATACGAGACGATAGGTTCAAGCTGATTCAGCAACCGGCTTCGCAGGAACTCTACGATTTGTTGGAGGATCCCTGGGAAAACAACGATTTAATGCAGGGCGATCTGAGTATCGAGCAGCGCGAGGCGGTTCAGCGTCTCGCCGCGTACGCAGAATCGCTTCGCAGTCCGCAATGAAACATTTTTAGGGGGAAGGAAATGCAACGTCGAGAGTTTTGCAGAAATATGTCGCTATTGGGGCTAACCGGAGCGGCGGTAGCCGGCACTTCGACAGCAACCGCGCAGCAGTCGGGCGCGACCGCACGCGCCTTTTCGACAACCCCGGAGCGCATGGCCTTCCTCGCCACACTGATCGGATGCGCGTCAGTGATCGCAGGTATGTATCTTTCGTTCAACATGGACACCCCAACCGGTCCGACCATCGTCAGCACGGGCACTTGGTTTTTCATTGGTGCAAGCCTCCTC
>CAKZNR010000178.1 GCA_937129725.1 uncultured Cellvibrionales bacterium
GTTTGCACAGGTTGCGTTTAAAGGCGGCCTTGTCGAAAGCCGGCCAGCTGGCGCTGAAAGCCCTGGCGATACGGTCAATGGCCTCCCTGTTAATGCTGTCCTTCATGGCTCTCATGGTGCTTCCCTAAAATGTGGCCAAGGCAGTCAGCCCGATCAGGGGTATCACGATAGCGCTGACCTGCCAGCGCAGGGTCCAAAACCACTTGCTGATAATGCCGTCGCGATGGCAGTACCAGTCCACGACCAGGGCAGCTATGAAGCAAACATCCAATAGTAAGAAACCGATGAAACGGCCAGCCAACAGCAGGCTGAACCATGCCAGCAGTGCGATCAGGTTACTGGCAATGAAGAGGTTCAGGTGGCCCTGGGCAAACAGGTAAACACCCCATTGAATGCCAGCCAGGAAACTGACAATCACCACCCCATAGGTGTGGCTGAGCATGGCACCGCTGAATTGCTGCAGCGGCCAGCCGGCAACCAGCAGCAACAGCCCCAGAAAGAAGGGTAGTGTGCCCGCCATGGCGAGCAGAAAAGCCAATCGTTGTAGTGGCACCCTGTGTCTCTCCTTGAGCCGGTGCGACCGGTTTGTTTCAGGCCAGGTTGGATCGCAGCCAGCTTAGCATTTCTTCCGTGGGTATATTTTTGCGGCGCGCCAGATCTTCTACCTGGTCCGGGCCAATTTTTCCCACACCGAAATAATGCGCCTGAGGATGGGCAAAGTACCACCCGCTTACCGCAGCTGCCGGGTTCATGGCAAAAGTTTCAGTCAGGCTGATGCCAATCTGCTTTTCTGCATCCAGCAGGCGAAACAGGGTTTCCTTTTCGGTGTGGTCCGGGCAGGCCGGGTAGCCGGGGGCCGGGCGAATACCCTGGTATTTCTCGGCTATCAGCTGGCTGTTGTCCAGCTGCTCGTCTGCCGCGTAGCCCCAGAACTTGAGCCGAACCTGTTGGTGCAGGTATTCGGCCAGCGATTCGGCAAAGCGGTCGGCCAGCGCCTTCACCATGATGGCATTGTAGTCGTCGCCGTCGGCTTCGTACTGCGACGCCAATTTGTCGGCCCCCTCGATGCACACGGCAAAACCACCCAGGTAGTCGCCCACGCCACTTTCTGCTGGCGCAATAAAGTCGGCCAGGCTCTGGAATTGCTTGTCGGCGTTGCGCTGCTGTTGCTGGCGAATGTGGTGCAGGGTGGCGAGTTCGTCGCTGCGCTGTTCGTCGCGATACAGGCAGATATCGTCGCTGCCAACCCGGTTGGCTGGCCAGATACCATAAACCGCCCGCGCCTTAAGGCTTTTATTGGCCAGCAACTGGTCCAGCATGCGGTTGGCATCTTCAAACAGGTTGCGTGCCGCTTCGCCTACCTTGTGGTCTTCAAGGATTCGCGGGTATTTGCCGGCCAGTTCCCAGGTCATAAAAAAGGGCGTCCAGTCGATAGTATCGCGCAGGGTTTCCAGTTCAACTTCCAGCGCTTGCTGGCTGCCCAGTTGATTGGGTTTTGCAGGCTGATAGTTGCTCCAATCGAGCTGACTGCTGCGCTCAACTGCTTGGGCGTATGGCAGCAGTTTCACCGATGACCGGTTGGCCACTCGCTCGCGCACTTTTTCGTATTCGGCTCGAATATCCAGGTGAAACTGTTCGCTCTGTTGACGGCTTAGCAGGCGGCTGGCGGTACCCACTGCGCGCGAGGCATCGGGCACGTAAACTGCCAGGTTGTTCTGGTAGGCCGGAGCTATTTTTACCGCGGTATGCGCCTTTGAGGTAGTAGCGCCGCCAATTAGCAGCGGGCAATGAAAATTCTGCCGCTGCATCTCTTCGGCAATGGACACCATTTCTTCCAGCGAGGGCGTGATCAGGCCGCTCAGGCCGATAATGTCGCACTGCCGCTGTTTGGCTTCTTGCAGAATTTTTTCTGCCGGCACCATCACGCCGAGGTCGATTACTTCGTAGTTATTGCACTGCAATACCACGCCGACGATGTTTTTGCCGATGTCGTGCACGTCACCCTTTACAGTGGCCATCAGAATGCGACCCTTGACGTCGCCTTCCGATTTTTCAGCCTCGATGTAAGGCTGCAGATATGCCACGGCTTTTTTCATTACTCGTGCCGATTTAACCACCTGGGGCAGAAACATTTTGCCTGCGCCAAACAGGTCCCCAACCCGGTTCATACCGTCCATCATGGGGCCTTCAATTACTTCCAGTGGCTTATCGTAGCCTTGGCGCGCCTCTTCGGTGTCTTCAACAATCCAGCCGTCAATTCCCTTCACCAGGGCGTGCTCGATGCGCGCATGCACCGGTTGCTCTCGCCAGGATAGGTCTTCCTGTTTTTCTGCAGAACTGCCGTCGCCTCGATAGTTGTCGGCGATAGCCAGCAATGCTTCTGTGGCTTCGGGTGTACGGTTGAGAATGACGTCTTCCACACAGTCTTTCAGCTCGCCAGGCAACTCGTCATACACCGCCAGCTGGCCGGCATTGACAATGCCCATGTTCAGCCCGGCTTTAATGGCGTGGTAAAGGAATACCGAGTGAATCGCCTCGCGTACCGGGTTGTTGCCGCGAAAAGAAAAAGAGACATTGGATACGCCACCGGAAATCTGCACGCCTGGCAGGTTTTTGCGAATCCAGCCGGCGGCCTCGATAAAGTCGACACCGTACGGGTTGTGTTCCTCGATGCCCGTGGCAACGGCAAAAATATTGGGGTCAAAAATAATGTCGTTGGGGTCGAAGTCCAGCTCCTTTCGCAGCAGGTCGTAAGCCCGCTGGCAAATTTGCTTGCGCCGCTGCAGGTTGTCGGCCTGGCCGTCTTCGTCGAACGCCATCACTACAATAGCTGCACCGTAACGCTGGCACAGGCGAGCCTGCTCCAGGAAGGGCTGCTCGCCTTCTTTCATGGAAAGTGAGTTCACCACTGGTTTGCCTTGCACGCATTTCAGGCCCGCTTCAATCACTTCCCATTTAGACGAATCAATCATGAATGGGACGCGAGCCACGTCGGGCTCGGCGGCAATCAGGTTGAGAAAACGCACCATCGCCGCCTTGCTGTCCAGCATGGCCTCATCCATGTTGATATCGATTATCTGGGCGCCGTTTTCAACCTGCTGCACTGCCACTTCCACAGCAGTGTCGTAATCGCCCTCCATAATGAGGCGTTTAAAGCGGGCCGAACCGGTGACATTACAGCGCTCGCCAACGTTTACGAACAGGCTGTCGGCGCTAATGTTGAAGGGCTCCTGCCCCGACAGCCGGCAGGCGGCCTGCGCCGATGGAATTTCACGCGGTGACTTGTTTGCAACTGCGCCGGCGATGGCGCGAATATGTTCGGGCGAAGTGCCACAGCACCCGCCAACAATGTTCAGCAGGCCTGCGTTGGCGAATTCTTCAATGATGGCAGCCATTTCTTCGGCGGTTTGGTCGTATTCGCCAAACTCGTTCGGCAGGCCGGCGTTGGGGTGTGCGCTTACATGAGTTTCGGCAATGCGCGACAGCTCGGCCACGTAAGGCCGGAGCTGCTCGGCTCCCAGCGCACAGTTCAGCCCGATGGAAATGGGCCTGGCATGGCGCAGAGAATTCCAGAAGGCCTCGGTAGTCTGGCCTGTCAGTGTGCGTCCGCTGGCATCGGTAATGGTGCCCGAGATCATAATGGGCACTTTTTCACCGCGGCGCTCGAACAGCTGCTCACAAGCAAACACCGCCGCTTTGGCGTTGAGCGTATCGAACACCGTTTCAATGAGTATTGCGTCAACGCCGCCTTCGATCAGTGCCTCGGCTGCATGCTCGTAGGCCTCCACCAGTTGGTCGAAGGTAACGCGTCGGGCACCCGGATCGTTCACATCGGGCGAAATTGAAGCGGTCATGTTGGTAGGCCCCAGCACGCCCGCCACATAGCGCGGCCGCTCGGGATGTTGCTCGGTAAACTGGTCGGCCACTTCTCGTGCCAGCTGTGCAGATACCCGGTTGATATCTGCTACCTTGTTCTGCAAGCCGTAATCGGCCTGAGCAATGGTGGTGGCACTGAAGGTGTTGGTTTCGATAATGTCGGCGCCAGCTTCGAGATAGGCCTGATGGATTTCGCGTATCACGTCGGGTCGAGTCAGGCTGAGAAGGTCTGAATTGCCCTTCAGGTCGGAAGGGTGATCGGCCAGCAGATCGGCGCGGTAGTCTTCTTCGCGCAGGCGGTATTGCTGGATCATGGTGCCCATCGCCCCGTCGAGCACGAGGATGCGTTGTTTCAGGGCTTCCCTCAGATTCACGTTGCTGGCTCCTTAATAGCGCAAAACAATATCAAAATATTTCAATATAGATTGCGCATCATACCAGAGCAGTTGGGTAAAAACCCACCATATCCATACCCGGATTGCATACTTCTTGTCCGGTATGCCGGCCAATGGGAAGATAATGACCGACTGAAACCGGATAGGCCATGCCTCGCACTGTACCCATTATCTGCCTTGTTCTCGCTGCCGGCATGCTGTTTGGCTGCGGGGAAGGTGCGTCTGGTGGTGACACTCCTGCACCCCCGGATTCAGCCGGCCGGATTGACGTCTCCGGACAGGTCACCTTTGCCCGTGTGCCATTCGATGCCGACAACATTGGCTTGAACTATGCCGGCGAGTTCCCCGTGCCGGTGCGATGGGCGGATGTGGTGGCTCTGAATGCAGATGGCTTGCAGATTGCCAATACACGAACTGATGACGCGGGTCGTTACGCACTTTCCGTTCCGGAAAACGCGCTGTTTCGGATTGAGGTGCTGGCCCGCAGTATAGAGCCGGGCGCAGCGCTTCGCTGGAACCTTGAAGTGCGCAACAACCGAGCGGCCGGCGACCCGGTCTATCGCCTTGCGGGTGAACAGCTGAACTCCGGCAGCACCGACCTTGTGGTTGACCTGCATGCGGCCAGTGGATGGGACGGCAGCAATTACAGCAACCCCCGTTCGGCAGCGCCCTTTGCCATTCTCGACAGCATATCCACCATCCACCAGAAAATGATGCAGGCGGGCGTCAGCCTCGACCTGGGCTCTCTCGATGTGCACTGGAGCCCACTCAACAGCAATACGTCTTTTTATGATTTCGGTGGTAACTTTATCGAAATTCTCGGCGACGAGGATTCGGATACCGACGAATACGACCAGCACGTCATAGTGCACGAATGGCGACACTATTTTGAGGCGCAGGTTTCACGCGGTGACGTCATTGGAGGTTCGCATTCCAGTGCGGTGCCGCTGGAATTGCGCACGGCCTACTCGGAGGGCGTGGCCAACGCCTGGTCGGCCTATATTCTGGATGACCCCATCTATAAAGACAGCGCCGGCGCAGGCCAGCAGTTTGGGTTTACCGTGGATATCGAAAGCCAGTTTCTGGCCGATCCGGGCTGGTACAACGAAGGGTCGGTGGAGCAGATTGTCTACGACATGCTGGATACGGCCAACGAGCCCTCGGACAACCTTGCCATTGGCCTTGATGAGCTGATTCAGTTGTGGATGGACGAAAACTACCTGGAAAAGGTCAGTTTTACCGGTTTACAGGCGCTGGAAGCGGCGGTGGCAGATGTGCTGCCCGGCTACAGTGCCGACCTGCGCACTCTGGTGGATTCCATGCAGGTGCAGGGGCAGGGATATTTCGCCGAAAACGAAACCGACCAGCCAGCCGGGCTTGATTACGTGCTGCCTGTCTATCGGCAAATGCAGCCGGATGATCCAGGTGCAGAGATATGCAGCCACAATGAGGAGGGCGAGTACAACCGGCTGCAAAATCGCCAGCTGGCGCAGTTGCAGGTAGACCAACCCGGAACATTTACCCTGAGGTTGGTGTACTCCGACGTAGTTACCCGCAACGAGGCCGGCCTGACCCTTGCTGAGTCCCTATCGCTCGGCGCACAAACCGACCCGGATTTTGTGATTTATAGCCGGGGCGAGGCTTTGTCCGGGACAGCGCTGGTTGGCCCAAATTTTAGCGAGGAATCGATATCCAATTTTGGAAAATCTGCGATTTCGGGTGAGGAGCGGGGTCGAATTGATTTGACAGCCGGTACCTATGTGGTTGATATGTACGACTACTATAATGTTGATCAGGATCTCAGTTCGGGGGGGTTGAGATGTTTTGTGTTTACGGTGGTAAGAGATTAGCGCCATGAGGTGGCTGCTTGCAGGCCTGTATTTGGCGCTGGCGGCATGCGCCGACGAGGGGGTTTCACCCGAGTTGCCCGATCAGGTTGTTTCCCGGTTGAAGCCGGAGGTGCAGCACACGGTGAAAACCGGTGCCTCAATCCAGTTTTCGCATCAGGTGGCGCTGAACGAGCAGGGGCATTCTGGCAGGGTAGAGGTCCAGATAGTGAATTGGCACGAGGCCGCCTCCTTGAGTATCGAATATCAAGCCAGCCAGGGGGTGCAGTTGGCCAGTGGGCTGCTGGAGATTGAGCAGGCCAGCTCGGGTGTGGTCTATCCGCTGGTGTTCGAGTTTTCCCGCCCTCTGTACCCGGTTGAAATTCAGCTACAGGTTACGGCACAGCTGGAAAGCGGGCAGCAAGACCTGCAAAACTATGGCCTGCGTGTGCGCGCAGCAACCAGCGAGCCTGATTTGCAGACCGCTAGCGATTCGGTGCTTCCGGCGGAAACAAGGGTACACAACCGCCAGCCCTGAATTTCGGTTTTCCGCATCATAACCCGCTTGAGAAAGCCGCATCTCGCCGCTACAATACCCGAGCAATTCACTCGGGTATTACTATGTCTCTCGTTACCATTACGGAATCCGCCCAGGACTATCTTGCCGATCTGCTGGCCAAGCAGGATTGTGAGGGTACTGCTGTGCGCATGTTTGTGCTGAATCCGGGTACACCGGAAGCGGAAACCTGTCTCAGCTATTGCCGCCCCGGCGAGGAAAAAGAGGAAGACGGGTTTGATGACCTCGACAAGTTCCGTGTCTACTACGAGAAACGCAGTGTGGCGTACCTCGACGAGGCGACGGTGGATTTCTCCGCCGATAAAATGGGCGGTCAGCTCACCATTCGCGCGCCTAATTCACGCACCCCGAACATTTCCGACGACAGCCCGCTTGAAGACCGCGTCAACTATATCCTGTGGAATGATGTGAATCCCGGGCTAGCTTCCCACGGTGGGCAGGTGTCCCTGGTAGAACTGGACGAAGATGTGGCGGTACTGAAATTTGGCGGCGGCTGTCAGGGATGCTCAATGCTGGACGTAACGCTGCGCGATGGTGTTCAGGCTACCCTGATGGAAAAACTGCCGGAGCTAAAAGGCGTTCGCGACGTGACAGATCACTCCGACCGATCCAACGCCTACTATCAATAAGCCTCGCCAATTACAGCTGAAAAAACAGCGGCTAAAAGGCCGACGCGCGGCTGCCTAACAGCGCGCCAATGGTCAGGTCAAAAGTACTCGTCGCTGCCCTGAAAGAGTTCCGATTCGAGGCTGTTTAATGGGTCGGCCTCGGCCTCGAAGCCCTCACCCCATGGGTTGTCGTCGCGACCAATTTCGTAAGCAGCCGACCAGTCTTCCGGTGGCGCTGCTTTCTCGATAGCCATCAGAGACCAGCTGTCAAAATCGACCTCGCTCACCTCGCCATCAACGCATTGAAATTCGATGGTTTGCGCCGAGTCGTCTATTGCGACAACCTCGAAATGCAGGTTGCTGGCGCGGTCGATGTACCAGTCTCCGATTTGCGGTAAACGAAAGGCCATGATTCTCTCCTTTCCTGATTCAGTGTTCAGCTTCGAACCATTACAATGTTCTGTCAAATAAGGTTTCACCCTTATCGGATTCAGTTGACTTAGGGTGACATGCTCCATAACTAGCTGAAATAAAAGATAAATAAATCTCTGTCGCACAAAAAATGGGTTCCTTTAGTGCGGGGTTACATAATCCAGCAGTCTTTAATGAAAAATCGGTCTAAACCTCGGAAGTTGTTCGATGATTGAAAGGGCAGTAAGCGGTCGGCTCGTACTCGACCTGAAGCACACCGAAATTCAGCCCGACGAGGTTGACCTGTTGTTGCACCCCCATACGGCCGGTGTCATCTATTTCAGCCGCAACTACGTCTCGCCATCCCAGTTGGCGGAATTGACCTGCGCCGTGCGCGACTTGCGAAGTGATCTGCTGATTTGCGTCGACCAGGAGGGAGGACGTGTTCAGCGTTTTCGCGATGGGTTTCATTCGCTGCCGCCAATGGGCAGTTTGCGCATTCTGCTTGGGGATCAGCCCGATGAGGCAGCACTTCAGCAGGTGAGTGCGTTGGGATGGCTAATGGCGGTGGAGTTACTGCAGTACGGTATCGACCTCAGTTTTGCACCCGTGCTGGATCTGGACGAAGCGCGCAGCCAGGTGATCGGCGATCGATCCTTTGCCGACAATCCCGAGCTGGCCACGGCACTGGCCGAAGCCTGGATAGATGGCATGCATCAGGCGGGTATGGCAGCAACCGGCAAACACTTTCCTGGCCACGGGGGCGCTGCAGCCGACAGCCACCTGGAGTTGCCGGTGGACAGCCGAAGCCTGGAACAACTTGAACAGCACGACCTGGTGCCTTTCAGAAAACTGGCTGACAAACTGGATGCCCTGATGATGGCGCACCTTCTGTATGAACAAATCGATTCGAATCCGGCTGGCTATTCCTCATTCTGGATTGGTGAGCTGTTGCGCAAACAGTTGGGATATCGCGGCGTGGTATTTAGCGACGATTTGACTATGGAGGGGGCCAGTGGCGCGGGTGAAATCGAGCAGCGCGCCGAGCTTTCTCTGCAAGCTGGCTGTGATTTGCTGTTGGTTTGCAATCAACCGGAGCAGGCGCGCCGGGTATTGAGTTGGCTCGAACAGCAGCCGGTTGAAAGCTGCGCTGCGCCGGCCAGTTTGCGCGCCGATCGCGCCTGGACTGCCGGCCAGATACAAAAAGACGCGCGCTACCATGTGGCGCTGGATTTGATTGCCCGCTGTCATTCTGCGTTACAGTAGTGACCGCGCTCAGCACCTGCCCTTGAGGACAACGAATGATTGATTTTCAGCAGTTTGACAGCCTGCTCGAGGAATACTGGATTTTTTGGGTATTCGGCCTGGTTTTCCTGGTCGTCTTGCTCGACTTTATTGTGTCGCGTGTCCTAGGCCGTTTGTTAAAGCGTGCCGAGAAAACTCACAGCCTGTGGGATGACGCCCTGCTGTATGCCCTGCACCGGCCGTTGGAGGTGGCAATCTGGGTGTTTGGCGTCAATGCGGCGGCCATGTTGACTGCGCGCTTGACCGAAACGCCCTCCTGGATGGACTACCTGGTGCATGGCAACCGTATTGCTCTGGTGGTGCTACTGGTTTGGTTGCTGCAACGCTTCATCAATCGGGCAATGCGAAACCTGACGTCCCCCGATCACATGAAAACGCCGATGGATTACACCACAGCAACGGCGGTAGGCAAGCTATTGCAGGCCAGCATTATCATTACCGGTGCGCTGGTGATACTGCAAACCCTTGGTTTCAGTATCTCCGGGGTGTTGGCCTTTGGCGGTATTGGTGGCATTGCGGTGGGCTTTGCAGCTCGCGACCTGCTGGCCAATTTTTTTGGGGCTGCCATGGTGTATCTGGACAAGCCCTTTGCGGTAGGAGACTGGGTGCGTTCGCCCGACAAATCCATCGAAGGAGTAGTAGAGGATATCGGCTGGCGGCGAACCGTGATTCGCACCTTCGACAAGCGCCCGCTGTATGTGCCCAACTCGGTGTTCAATACCATATCGGTGGAAAACCCGTCACGCATGCTGAACCGGCGCATTTACGAAACGGTGGGTATTCGCTATGACGATATCGATCAGGTGGAGGGTATCGTTGCTTCTGTCAAAAGAATGCTTCAGGAGCACGACGAGATTGATACCGAACAGACCATGATCGTAAATTTCAACGCCTTCAACGCCAGTTCGCTGGATTTCTTTGTGTATACCTTCACCAAAACCACCAACTGGATCAAATTCCACGAGGTGAAACAGGACGTTTTGTTGCGTATTGCCAGCATTATCCGCGATGCCGGCGCCGAAATAGCTTACCCCACGCAAACCCTGCACCTGAATCCGGAAACCGCTTTGCCGCAATCGCCCGTGGATGCCGAAGCCGGCAAGCGCAGCAATAGCAATGTAGCCAGCGAAAGTGGAGACAAAATCGGGCAATGATGGCGCTGATTGCCGGAACCGGGCTGGAAGCTCTGTTTCCCGCTGGAGAAAACCTGCCCCAAAAGAGCAACGCCTGGGGAGACCCGTCGGCCGCGTTACAGCGGGTGATCACGCAGCAGGGTGAGCTGCTTGTGCTAAATCGCCACGGTGACGACGGCGAAATACCTCCGCACCGGGTAAATTATCGCGCCAATATTGCTGCTTTGCGCGATGCCGGTGCCACCTCTGTGCTATCCATCAATACCGTAGGAAGTATCACCAGCCCCGACCGGGTAGGTTCCCTGTGTGTGCCACATCAGGTGATTGATCTGACCTGGGGACGCGAAGCCACTTTTTTCGACGGCGGCCAGACGGGCCGCAAGCATATCGATCTGACATGGCCGTTTGACGCCGGTCTGCGAGAGCGCGTGTTATCGGCGGGCGAGCAATGTGGTGCCGGACTGGTGCATCAGGGTGTTTACGTTTGTATGCAGGGCCCGCGCCTGGAGACGGCTGCCGAGATTGATTACCTCAAGTGGATGGGGGGAGACATTGTCGGTATGACCCTGATGCCCGAGGCCGCGCTGGCAAGGGAAGCCGGGCTGGCCTACGCCGCTGTGTGCCCCATGGTGAATGCGGCAGCGGGAATCATGGGTGTGCCCATCTCAATTGAGGATATCGAAACCACGGCGTCAGAGCTGATGCCCTGCCTGAAGCAACTCACCACACATCTGCTGGCCGGCTAGTCGATATCTGGCGACGGCGAGATGCTCAGTTCTGTTTCCGGCGGAGCCAGGGGCTCGGGTTCTTCCACCGGTGTGACCAGTATCAGCATTCCCAACAATGGGTGGTCCAGGAAGTGCGTTTCGCCGCTTCGCATGCGCCGATCCATCTGGATTTCCACAATACGTCGCACCGGCTGATCGGTTTGATATTCCAGTTCGCGAATGGGTCGCGGCGCTGCCTCTGGCCGATTAATCTGCAGGGGCGGTAAAAGGTATGACTGCGACTGGGGTTGCTCGGTTCCCGCTGTCAGGTAAGTGATCTCCACCTCTGTTTCCGGAGTAAGTGGTGGCGGCGCCAGCGGCAGCGGAGCACCAAACTCCAGATGCTCGCGCGGTAGAAGACACTCATAGGGCGGTTTCCACCATTCCGGCATGCGCTCGAGCAGCTCCATATCTTCTGGCTCTGGTGGCGGTGCTTCCGGGTCCACAAAGGCAGGTTGGTACCTTAAATAGCTGCAGGCGGGCAGGGCGGTAACTCCATCGGGCAGGTCGGCCAGGCTGAAATTATCCTGCAGGTCAGACGACAAGCCGAAATCGGTAAGCCAAAAATCTCCGGTAACGTGCAGAAAACGCGCCAGGTGAATACGTACGCCGCCCTCAAGCTCGAATCGCCCGGCAAAATTCTCACCACCCGTTACCCTGATCCAGGGAGCATCCTGTTCGTTGGTCATGGGTTGCTGCCAGGCTTGATGCCACAGCAGTTGATAACCCGGTGTGACACGAAAGGCGAAAGCCTCGTTGGCCAGTTTGCGGTTTTCGGAGCTAAAGGCGCGCAGGGCTCGGCTGGCGGCGTCACTGTCAGCCAGGGTGACCAGGGGCTCGGGCCACTGCAGCTCTACTTGCTGCGGCCAGATCTCGGCGAGGGTGCCGGGCGAGGCCAGCTCGGGAAAGTCTTGCCGGAACAACAACAGCTCCACCTCGTACCAGTTTTGGGCGTACAGGTGTGCACTGGAAAGCAGGCTGAACAATGCCAGAATATGGCGCAATGAACAGTTCCCCTATTGGTCGGGTTCGGGCTGGAAGCGTTCCACCAGCCGGCGCAATTGCTTGAATCGGGACTCTGCCGATTCAAAGTGGCCTGAAAATTGTAAACGGGTCGGGCCGCCGAAGCGATATTGTTGCGGTGCTTCCTGCACCAGCTGAATTAGCACAACCGGGTCGAAGGGCGGGTTCTCAACAAACTGAATACTGCCGCCAGCGTCCCCAATGTCCATTTTTCGTATGCCACAGTTGCGCGCTTCCAGCTTAAGGCGGGCCAGCTCGAAGAGGTGCTTTACCTGTTCGGGCAGCAGGCCAAAGCGGTCGATCATTTCCACCTGAAGTTCACACAGCTGTGCAGTGTCAGCTGCCGCCGAGATGCGCTTGTACAGCTGCAGGCGGGTATTGATATCCGGAAGGTAATCGTCCGGAATCAATGCGGCGATGCCGAGATTAACTTCCATTTCTGGTTGTTCGTCGTCTGGCAAGGCCAGCTGCCCCGACTGTAGCTGTTTCACTGCCCGTTCCAGCATCTGCTGGTATAGCTCAAAGCCAATGGCCTGTATCTGGCCGCTCTGATCTTCGCCCAGCAGCTCGCCGGCACCGCGAATTTCCAGATCGTGGGTGGCCAGTGTAAAACCGCTACCCAGATGGTCGGCCTCTTCAATGGCTTGCAATCGCTTTACCGCGTCGGCTGTCATGGCGCGCTTATCCGGTACCAGCAGAAAGGCGTAGGCCTGATGGTGCGAGCGGCCAACTCGCCCGCGCAGTTGATGCATTTGGGCCAGTCCGAAGCGGTCGGCCCGCTCGATAATAATGGTGTTGGCGGTGGGAATATCGATGCCGGTTTCAATAATGGTTGTGCACAGCAGTATGTCGAAGCGCTGGTGGTAGAAATCGGCCATAACACGCTCCAGCTCCTGCTCGCGCATCTGCCCATGGCCAATACCAATGCGCGCTTGCGGCAGCAGCTCCTGCAACTCCGCAGCGCGTTTTTCTATGTTGCGAATTTCGTTGTGCACGAAATACACCTGCCCGCCGCGGGCAAGCTCCCGCTGAATGGCTTCCTGTATCACCCGGTTCTCGTTTTGCTGCACAAAGGTCTTGATGGACAGGCGCCGGGCTGGCGGTGTGGCAATGATCGAGAGGTCGCGAATTGACGCCATGGCCATATTTAGCGTGCGCGGTATAGGTGTTGCGGTCAGGGTGAGGATATCGACCTCGGCCTTCAGTTTTTTCAGCCGCTCTTTCTGGCGCACGCCAAAACGGTGCTCCTCGTCGACAATCATCAGTCCCAGCCGGCTGGTTTCAATTTCGGCATGCAGCAGTTTGTGGGTGCCAATCAGAATATCTACCTCGCCATCGCGCCAGGCATCCAGTGCCTTTTGCTGCTGGCTTTCGCTGCGCATGCGCGAGAGTGACTCTATACGAACCGGCCAGTTTGCGAAGCGATCCTGGAAGGTTTCAGCGTGCTGCCTAGCCAGCAGCGTGGTGGGAACCAGCACGACAACCTGGCGGTTGTTGTTGGCGGCAATAAAGGCGGCTCGCATGGCAATCTCGGTTTTGCCGAAACCCACATCGCCGCACACCAACCTGTCCATGGGACGGGCTGCCGCCATATCCGCTTCCACTGCGGCGATAGAATTCAGCTGGTCCTCGGTTTCCTCGAACGGAAACTCGTCGCAAAAACGCCGGTAGTCAGATTCATCAGCTTGATAGCTGCTGCCCTTGCGTGCCTGGCGTTTGGCATAGATTTCCAGCAGTTCGGCAGCGGTATCGCGAATTTTTTCCCGAGCTTTGCGCTTGGCTTTTTCCCACTGGTCGCTACCTAGCCGGTTCAGAGGTGCATGCTCGCCATCGGCGCCCGAATACCTGCCAATCAGGTCGAGCGAATGCACCGGTACGTATAGCCGGTTTTTGTCTGCGTATTCCAGCGTAAGGAATTCCTGCTCTTGCCCGGCAACCAGCAGTTTTTCCAGGCCTATGTAGCGACCCACCCCGTGCTCTATGTGCACTACCGGTGCGCCGGGGCGTAGCTCGGTCAGGTCGCGAATAATCTGTTCGCTGTCTGCCCAGCTTTGCTGACGGGCCGCGCCGCGGTTGCGCTGGCGCACGCGCCCGCCAAACAGGTCGTTTTCACAAAACACCGCCAGCTCGAGCATCGGGCAGTGCCAGCCAAATTCGATATCGCCAACGCAAATTGCCAATTCGCTGGTGTTGTTCAAAAAGGCCTGCCAATCTGCGACCGGGGTAGGTCTCAAATCTTGCTCGGCCAGAGTTTCCAGCATGATTTCTCGTCGCCCGGCAGACTCGGCGACAAGCAGTGCCCGGGCAGTTTGGCCAATGACCTGCCGCAATCGATGGTAAGGCCTGGAATCCCCTTCGTCTTCCTGGGAAGGCAAGGCCACAAAGGGAGAGGGTTGTTCGGCTCGGCCGTCCAGGCGGATGCGTGGGTGCTGGCGAAAATCGGCAAAGAGGTCGGCCACGGGAACATAGACCTGCGCTGGAGGCAGAAGGGGCCGTTCGAGATTTCCGCTGTGTTGCTCGAAGCGCTGCTGTACTGTGTGCCAGAAGGATTCCGCGGCGTCGGTGAGCTGATCGGCCAAATGCAATTCGGCGCCGTCTGGAAGATAGTCGAGCAGGGTGGCGGTTTGTTCGAAAAACAGTGGCAGGTAGCTTTCAATGCCCTGCGGGGCAAACGCGCGCGCCACGCTTTCGTAAACCGGACTTTGGCGTGGATCGCTATCGAAGGCCTGGTACCAGCGATTACGGAAGTCGCGAATGGCCTGCGGGTTCAATGGAAATTCCCGGCCAGGCAATATTTCGACGGATTCAACCTTTTCCAGTGTCAGCTGGCTTTCAGGGTCGAACAGGCGGATCGATTCTATCTCGTCGTCAAACAGGTCGACCCTGCAGGGATGGGTTGAACCCATCGGAAAAAGGTCTATAAGCGCTCCACGAACCGCCAGTTGCCCCGGTTCCCGCACCGTATCGACTGTCAGATAGCCAGATTCTGAAAGGCGCTGTCGAAAACTCTGTAGTTCTAGCCGCCCACCTGTGTCGAAGCGGAAGCTTTGCCCTGCCAGATAGTTGACTGGAGGCAGGCGATGCAACAGGGTCTGCATACTGACCACAAGCAGCATAGAGTCACCAGCGCTGCACCGCTGCAGAACCCGCAGACGCTCCGAGATGATATCTTCCGAAGGAGAAAAGACGTCGTAGGGCAGGGTTTCGTAATCGGCAAATAGCTCGAGGCGCTGGCGATCGACAGGGTCGAGATAAAAATCCAGTGCGCGGTAGAGCTGTTCGGCCTGCTGGTTGGTACCAGTCACCAGTAGCTGCGCCCCATTGCCCACTTGAACGGAAAGCGCAGCAGCCCATTCGCTGGTTCGCATGCGCGGCCAGTAAGTAATGGTGGAAGCATCGGTGGCGAGGGGAAGTTGAAACTGCACGCGAAACTGTTCTGCCCGAAAAGGCCGGCTATTCTACCTGCACCGGCGATGAATTGCTGATTTGGTTCTGGCTGCGCGCACGCCTATAATGCGCGCCCAAATTACATCACTAGAGTGGGTTCACACTGTGTCTGACATCAACCGCCCTGTCCCCAGCGACTTCTTCAAGGACTGGAAAGAGCGCGAAGCCCTTGCCGAGGCCATGATTCCCCTGATCGGCCAGCTGCATCGCAAAAATAACATTACCTGCTATATCTATGGTCGCAACCTGCTGAACCGGTCGGTTATCGACATCATGAAAGCGCACCGATTCGTGCGGCAAATTGAGCGCAACGAGCTCAGCGAGTTCGAAACCTTTCCGGTGTTCAAGGCGATGGCCAGTTTGAACCTGGGTCCGGGTCACGTGGATGTGGGTCGTATTGCCAGCCAGTACATGGCCGACGAGCGCGGGCTGACGGCAGAAGAGTTTGTGCGTGAGGCCATGGGCGATGCTGTGGACAACCCCCACGCACCCATTCCCGAGCCGCAAGACGTGGTGCTTTATGGCTTCGGCCGAATTGGCCGGCTAATGGCCAGGCTGATGGTTGAAAAGTCGGGCGGGGGCCATGCACTGCGTTTGCGCGCCGTGGTGGTTCGCTCCACGAAGGACCCTGTTTCCGACCTGACAAAGCGCGCCAGCCTGTTACGACGCGACTCGGTGCATGGCAGCTTTAAGGGCACCATTCGCATACTGGAAGACAAGCTTCAGCTGGTATGCAACGGCAACGTAATTCAGTTTATTTACGCTGGCATGCCGAACGAGATTGACTACACCCAACACGGTATCGACAACGCCATCGTGGTGGATAACACCGGCGCCTGGCGCGACGAAGCTGGCCTGTCACAGCATCTGAAGGCCAAGGGCGTTGCCAAGGTATTGCTCACCGCTCCAGGCAAGGGCGACATTAAAAATGTCGTGGCCGGCGTGAACGATTCGGTAATCGATGCCGGGAAGGACACCATCGTCTCTGCGGCTTCCTGTACTACCAATGCGATTGTTCCTGCGCTCAAGCTGATCAATGACGAGTACGGCGTGGTGCGTGGGCATGTGGAAACCGTGCATGCCTATACCAATGACCAGAACCTGATTGATAATTTCCACAAGGCTTCGCGCCGTGGCCGCAGTGCGGCAATGAATATGGTGTTGACCGAAACGGGCGCAGCCAAAGCTGTTGCGGTTGCTCTGCCCGAGTTGAAAGGGAAACTCACCGGCAACGCTATTCGCGTGCCGACGCCTGATGTGTCTATGGCCATTCTCAATTTGACTCTGGATAAGGCGGTAGATCGCGATGAGCTAAACGAGTTCATGCGTAACGCGGCATTGCGTTCGCCTTTGCTGAAGCAGATTGACTACACCGATTCACCCGAAGTGGTGTCGTCAGACTTTATCGGTTCGCGTACGGCTTGCATCTATGATGCCAAGGCAACCATCACCAATGGCAACAGCGCCGTGGTCTACCTCTGGTACGACAATGAGTTCGGCTATACCTGTCAGGTGCACCGCGTGCTGGAAAAATACGCGGGGGTGAACTACCGCACCTATCCGAAAAAGGCCTGATAGCCAAAGGCTTGGCAAAATAGCCGGCATTAGCTGTAACTACATGCTTTTGCCGGTTTTTTTGTGCCCGCAGACGCAATAGATAGCGCTGGAAATTTGGGGTGCAAAAAACTATAATCGCGCGGCGTTTGCGTATGACCTGAATCTTTCGGTTCGGGGTCTCGTAAGTCTCGTGACTTGGGAGAGCGTGGCCCCCGGGGGCAGCCTTCCAACTCCTTTCAGATCTGACAATTGGTTCAAGAGTATGATCTCAATCAAGCAGGGACTCGACCTCCCGATCGCTGGCGAGCCGGATGCGACTGTAGATAGCAGTCGTTCGGTTAAGTCGGTAGCGCTTCTGGGTCGTGACTACATCGGTATGAAGCCAACCATGCTGGTAAAGGAGGGGGACAGTGTCGCCCTTGGCCAACCGGTATTCGAAGACAAGAAAACTCCTGGCGTGGTTTATACCGCTCCCGCCGCGGGCAAGGTGGTTGCCATCAATCGGGGTGATCGCCGCACTTTTCAGTCGCTTGTTATAGAGGTTAATGACGAGGGCGACGCGGTGAGGTTTGAGAGTCATGAACCCTCCGCTCTGGCTGCCTTGGGTGATCAGGCGGTCGCCGAACAGCTGCAGAAGTCCGGACTGTGGACTGCGCTGCGGAGCCGGCCGTACAGCAAGGTGCCCACTGTAGATAGCCGCCCCGCTGCCATTTTCGTATCCGCTATGGACACCAACCCGCTTGCAGCCGACCCACAGCCCTTGATTGCTGCGCACGCCGAGCAGTTCAAAGCCGGGCTGCAGGTCCTTGGCAACCTGAGCGAGGGCAATATCTATCTGGGTAAAGCACCCGCTGCTGATATAGCGGTACCGGCTGGCGACAAGTTTCAGGTTGAAGAGTTTGACGGCCCGCACCCAGCCGGCCTGGTAGGCACCCATATTCATTTTCTGCGCCCGGCTTCCAACCAGAGTGTGGTCTGGACAGTTGGCTATCAGGACGTGATTGCCATCGGCCATTTGTTTACGACAGGCCAGTTGATGACCGAGCGATACGTTGCTCTGGGTGGTCCGCAAGTGAGCAAGCCCCGTATTTTGAAAACACGTCTTGGTGCCAGCCTGGAAGAGCTGACCCAGGGCGAGCTGGCCGAAGGCGAGAACAGGGTAGTCTCTGGCTCTGTTTTGGCCGGAAATCTGGCCGCTGGCGCCGAGGCCTTCCTCGGCCGTTTCGATGTGCAGGTTTCGGTGCTGACCGAGGGCCGCGACCGACCCATGCTGCACTACGTGGTGCCGGGTAAGGATCGTTTTTCAGCACTGCCAATTTACCTGTCGAGTCTGGACAAGGGCCGCAAGTGGAATTTCACCACTACAACCAACGGCAGCGATCGGGCCATGGTGCCCATCGGTGCTTATGAGCGCATCATGCCGCTGGACATCCTGCCAACTCAGCTGCTGCGCGCACTCATTGTGGGCGACACTGAAATGGCGCAAAAACTGGGTGCACTTGAGCTTGACGAAGAAGATCTGGCGCTTTGCACCTTTGTTTGCCCGGGCAAATACGAGTATGGCCCGATCCTGCGCGACAACCTGACCCGAATTGAGCTGGAGGGCTAATCGCAGATGAACTTGCGTAAATATCTTGACGACATCGCCCCCAATTTCGAGCCGGGCGGTAAACACGAGAAGTGGTACTCGCTTTACGAAGCGGTCGACACCATCTTTTATATGCCGGGCCGTGTTACTCACACCGGCTCACACGTGCGCGACGGCATCGACCTGAAGCGCATCATGATTACTGTCTGGGCCTGTACCTTCCCGGCCATGTTCTACGGCATGTACAACCTGGGTTTTCAGGCCAACACCTTTATCGAGGCCAATGGCCTGGCCGGAAGCGGCACCTGGCATGACATCTTCATTGGTGCGCTGTCCGGCTATAACCCCAATTCCATCTGGGATAATTTCTGGTACGGCGCCTGCTTCTTCTTGCCCATCTATATCACGGTGTTTGCCGTGGGCGGTTTCTGGGAAGTTCTGTTCGCCACCGTGCGCAAGCACGAGATCAATGAGGGTTTCTTTGTCACATCGGTGCTGTTTGCCCTGTCTTGTCCGCCCGATCTGCCATTGTGGGTAGCGGCACTGGGTATCAGTTTCGGTATTGTGATCGGCAAAGAAGTCTTCGGCGGTACCGGCAAAAACTTCCTCAACCCGGCACTTACCGGCCGCGCTTTCCTTTACTTTGCCTACCCGGCCTCCATGAGCGGTGATGCGGTCTGGACCGCAGTAGATGGCTTTACCGGCGCCACCATGCTGAGTGTCGGTGCGCAGGAAGGTATGGCGGCTATTTATGACCAAATGACCTGGATGGATGCCTTCTTCGGCCAGATGCAAGGCTCCATTGGTGAAACCAGTACCCTGGCTATCCTGATTGGCGGCGCTGTGCTGATGGTGATGCGCATCGCAAGCTGGCGCATTGTGCTGGGCACTTTGCTGGGCATGATGACTACCGCAACCCTGTTCAATATGATTGGCAGCGAAGACAACAGCATGTTTGCCATGCCCTGGCACTGGCACCTGGTATTGGGCGGTTTTGCCTTCGGTATGATTTTTATGACTACCGATCCTGTCTCCGCAGCCATGACCAACGCGGGACGCTTCTGGTACGGTGTGCTGATCGGCTTTATGTGTGTGCTTATCCGGGTGGCCAACCCGGCATTCCCCGAGGGCATGATGTTGGCAATCCTGTTCGCCAACCTCTTTGCTCCGCTGATTGACCACTTTGTGGTTGAGTCGAATATCAAGAGGAGGATGGCTCGTGTCTAAAGATACCATTGGAAAGACCTTAACCGTCGCCTTCTCCGTTTGCCTGGTTTGCGCCATTGTGGTGTCCAGTGCCGCGGTTGCCCTGCGCCCGGCCCAGCAGGCCAATGTGGAAATTGACCGACAGGAAAATATACTGCGCGCTGCCGGCTTGCTGGATGAAAGCCGCCCGGTGCAAGAGCAGTTCGAAGCCATCGATATTCGCGTGGTCGATCTGCGAACTGGCCAGTTTACCGACGAGGTCAGTGTTGATCAGGTGGTGGACAACCGCGCCACCGCAAAGGTTGTATCGCTGTCGCAGAGTTT
>CAKZNR010000179.1 GCA_937129725.1 uncultured Cellvibrionales bacterium
AGGCCCGGGCGGTGCCGCGCCACAGGTTGCGTGGGAACTGGTCTGTGAGAATGATGAGTGCCAAATTGCTGGCAGGTTTGTCCAGCCATTCGCGAAAAGCGCCCTGGCTTGCGGCCTCTACCAGTTTTCCAAAGCGCCGTTCGATGTCGTAATCCTGATCGGCTCCGCCGGCCCACCAAAGGGGTTGGCGCCGCTCGATATTGGCCGGGGTAAGCTCTTCTTCGCCAAACCAGTAGTGGTAAACCGACGCAGCAACAGGGTTCATGTTTTATTACTCCAGAATTCTTGCGCTGCTAACGGAAACAACGTAGCTGCCTCTTGCTGATTGCAGACCCGTTGGCAAATTGGCCAACTCGCCGGGCTCCAGCGTACGCCCCAGATCAAATTCTCGCGCCATGCCCATGGAGGTTTCGCTCTGTTGCAGCGGAATGCCGGTCAGCTGCAGCCGAATGCCCGTCAGGGTGAAGGGCGAGTCGTTGCGTACCTGAATGACCAGATTGCCCTGGGTGTCGCTGGTAAGTCCGCTGGCAATGTACTGGTTAGGCTGCGACGGCAGGTCATGGCGGGCCACCCGCACGGCAGCTCGCTGCGCCAGCTCGCCACTGCCCTGAGCAACCGAGCGGTAATAGCCCAGCGCAGTGTCCATATCGTTGCGCTGTTCGGCCAGCTGCGCCAGAGCAAAAGCACCGGTGCTGGTTGCCAGTAGGCCTTGCGCTTTTTCCAGGTCTGCTTCGGCACCGGGCAAATTGCGCTCCTGGCGCAACAGGCCCCGCGCCAACCAGTGTTGGTAGTAGCCCGGATTCTTGCCGATGGCGGTGCCATAAGCGGTTTCGGCATTGCCGTACTCTTCCAGTTCCACCCAGGCATGCCCGCGCAGCTCCCAGAACTGGCCCTCGTCGGGCTGAATGGCCACAGCCTGGTCGAGCTGAATCATGGCCTCGCGGGGCTGGTTGTTATTGAGCGCTTCAATGGCACGCTGCTGGGCTTCGTAGGCGGGCTGGTCGCGGAGAATCTGGCTAATGGCGGCCTGGTATGCGTCGCGATTGCGCTCGCCGCCCTGTGGCAGCCGTGTGGCAGTTTGGCGGTTCTGATCTACCCGGGCCTGTGAAGGGGGGTGGCTTGCAAACAGGCCGCTGATAAAGTCGCTGGCGCGCCCCTCGGATAGGCGCACAAAGGTTTCTTGCAATTCCACCGCTGCCAGGGTGTCGTAGCCGGCGCGCGACATATACAGCATGCCATAGTGGTCCGATTCCAGCTCGTCGTCGCGACCATAGCTGGCCATCCAGGCAGCCGAACCCAGTTGCGTGCCCAGCATCAGAAGGTTGCCATACTCATGATCGGAAAGTGCCACTCCGGTTGCCATCATGCCGGCCTGCAGCAGCATATTGCGCGACATTTGCGAGGCGCCGTGGTTGGCTGCTGCGTGCACAATCTCGTGCCCCAGCACCGCTGCCAGCTGGGCCTCGTCCTCCAGCTCAACCATTAGCCCCCGGTTGATGGCAATCTTTCCACCCGGCAGGGCCCAGGCGTTGGGCACCGGGTTGTTCAGAACCACAAACTCGTAGGGCAGGTTGGGCACATCAGATACTCGCGCCAGTTGGTTGCCCACTCGTTGCACATAGCCTTGAAGAGAAGAGTCGAGGTAGTAGGGCCCGCCCTGCGACTGCTGGCCGGGCGGATAGTTTTGCTGGCCCATAGCGATGGCTTGGCTGGTAGACACCAGAGAAAGCTCGCGTTCGCCCGTTACCGGGTTGACGGTGCAGGCAACCAGCCAGCCAAGGCAGGCAAATGTCAGCAGCAATTTGACCCAAACTATCGGCTTCATAAGTACAGCATCCAAGCATTCAGTTGATAGCAACACTATAATGAGCGGCAGGATAAAACCAATACTAGCGAGACAGATATGCTGATCGTCATTTCGCCTGCTAAGTCGCTCGATTACGAGTCGCCTCTGGTCACGGACAAATCCAGCCAGCCCCAGTTTATGCAGCGCAGTACCGAACTGGTCGAGCGCTTGCGCGAGTTTGCCCCGGGAGACTTGTCTGACCTGATGGGTATTAGCAGCAAGCTGGCCGAATTGAACTTTGGCCGCTACCTAGAGTGGCAACCCGAAGCAACACCCGACAACGCCCGCCAGGCTCTGTTGGCATTCACCGGCGATGTGTATCAGGGCCTGAATGCGCGCGACCTGTCCGAGGCCGACCTGGCGTTTGCCCAGCAGCATTTGCGAATACTGTCGGGCTTGTATGGGGTGCTTCGACCTCTCGACCTGATGCAGCCCTACCGGCTGGAAATGGGCACTCGCCTGGAAACCGGCTCGGGCAAAAACCTGTACGAATTCTGGGGCGACCAGATTACCGACGCATTGAATGGGCAACTTGAGGCTCTGGGTCAGGACACACTGCTGAACCTGGCATCGAATGAATACTTCAACTCGGTGCAGCCAAAAAACCTGCATGCACAGATTGTTTCGCCGGTGTTCAAAGACCTGAAAAACGGCAAGTACAAGATAATCAGCTTCTTCGCCAAGAAAGCCCGCGGCTACATGACGCGCTGGGTGATAACCAACCGGGTGGAGCATGCCGACCAGTTGCAGGATTTCGCCGAGGAGGGTTATCGCTATTGCGCCGCGGAGTCCACACCGGAGAAACCGGTTTACCTGCGCGACGGTAGCTAGTTTTGGAGTGGTGGCAGCTGGCGCTGCTGACCCTGGCCGGTTCCGTTGCCGGCTTTCTCAATGTGATGGCCGGCGGTGGCTCACTGCTGACTGTGCCAGTGATGCTGTTTATGGGTATGCCGGGCCCGGTGGCCAATGGCACCAACCGCATTGCCATTCTGGCGCAAAATATTACCGCTGTTACTGCCTTCCGACGCCGCGGTTTTTCCGACTTCAAACTAAGCATTAGCCTGTCGCTTGCCGCCATTCCCGGCGCACTTGCCGGGGCAATGGTTGGGGTGCGCCTGGACGGTGAAATGTTCGATCGGCTGCTGGCCCTGATTATGTTGGGCGTGATGTTGGTGATGTGGCGTTCGTCGGGCCGCAAGCGGGGCGGTGACGGCCAGTTGACACGCAAGCGGCTGATTGCGGGACATATCTGCATGGTAGCTGCCGGATTCTGGGGCGGCTTCATTCAGATCGGTGTGGGTTTCATCCTGATGCCCATTCTCAGCCGTGTTATGGGCATGGACCTTGTGCGAGTGAACATGCACAAGGTGTTTATTGTGCTCAGCTACACGGTGGTAGCCCTTATT
The DNA here is from genome assembly GCA_937129725.1 of uncultured Cellvibrionales bacterium. Taxonomy (GTDB): domain Bacteria; phylum Pseudomonadota; class Gammaproteobacteria; order Pseudomonadales; family GM7GCV1; genus JABJGI01. The sequence goes on from CAKZNR010000179.1 coordinate 3,253, forward strand.
GTGTATGCCAGCCAGGTGCAAATTCTTTGGCTGGCCGGCCTGTGTCTTGCGCTGGGGAACTCGGCCGGTGCCTGGGTGGCCACCAACCTGTCGATCTCGCGCGGCGAGCAACTGATCAACCGGGTTTTGAACCTGGTACTGATCGCCTTCATCGTTAAGCTCCTCTTCTTCTGATCCAGCTTCGCTGCGAACCGGGAAGTGTCTGACCCCGTTAGGGGTCAGATGCTGTTGGCTGTCGGGAAGTGTCTGACCCCGTTAGGGGTCAGATGCTGGTGGCTGTCGAGGGCGACAGAAGGATCTAATCAAGCTGCAGCGTACGGTCGAGAATGCCAAGGATGTGCGCATCTGACACCCCCTTAAGGGGCGTCAGACGCGTTTTCTGATCCAGCTGCGCTGGATCAGAAGCATTTTTCGCCACAATTTATCTTTTCTCCGCCACACGCGGCCCGACCGGCGCCCCAATTGGTCCTTTAAATGGCAGCTGTTCCATTTGCCAACACCTACGAGGATCAAACCATGAAAAAGATTGTCACTTCCCTGATTGTTACCGGCCTGTTGCTGGCTCCTGTTGCCCACGCCGGTGAAACTCTGACCGAAGTTAAGCAGGGTGCTGCCTTTACCCTTTCCGGTATCGCCGGCGCTGTGGTTGCCGGCCCGGCCGGACTGCTGTTGGGCGGCATTGGTGGCGCCTGGATTGGCGACCAGTTCAAAAAGGCCGACCAGCTGGACAGTGCGTCAAGCGACCTGGCTGCCGCCAATGGCCAGATCGACAGCCTGTTGCTTGAGCTAAACCGGGAGCAGGCCGAATTGGCCCGCATGGAAAACGAGCTGCAGCAGCAGATGCAGGCCAACCTGGCGCGGCTGGAGTTTGAGGTAATGTTCAGCACCGGGGATGACGAGTTGCAGGCTCGCGACCATCAGCGCATGGACATGCTGGCGAGCTATCTCAAGCGCAACCCGGAATTGAAAGTGCGCCTGAACGGCTTTGCCGATCCGAGAGGTTCGGACGAATACAACAATGTGTTGGCCCGATTCCGGGCGCTCTCTGTGGCCGATGCGCTATATCAGCGCGGTATAGAGAAGAGCCGGGTCAGTCTGTTTTACCACGGTGCCCAGCAATCCACCGCGGCCAGCGGTGACTACGATGCCTACGCGCGCGAACGCCGGGTCAATATCGAGGTATACAGCGACGAGACCGGGTTGGCCCAGAGCCACTAGACCAGGGCGCCAGGGAGGGCGCTGTTTTCTTTTCAGCCGTCTAAATATTCGGCCGTTTCTCTTGCACGACCCGTGTTTTCACTTCAGCATTTCGGCATCCAGGGGTGCCGTTTTTTATGCCTAGTCTGATATCAACACTTTTACGGGCAGCGCGCCTGCCTTTTCTTGTACTCACGCCACTATGCCTTGCGCTGGGTGTTGCTCTGCTGCAACTGCAGGGAGTTGCGCCGAATCCGCAAGACCTTCTGTTGATTCTGCTGGGCGCACTGCTGATGCATGTGGCAGTGAATGGCTTCAACGAGTACTTCGATTTCCGCTCGGGGCTGGACTTGATGACCCGCCGAACGCCCTTCAGTGGCGGCAGCGGTGCACTGCCGGCCCAGCCGATGACCAGCCTGCCAATCAAATTTTCGCTTTGTGCCGGCATTTTGCAGTACCAACCCGGCATGGAACCGGCACGCTTGCTCACGCTGGCAGACCATGAGCTATACCGTGCCAAGGGCATGGGCTGTAGCAAATTGGCGCCGGTGGACACAGATCGGCCGCAGTTCTGGCCGGGTCAGGCGCTGGCCTGAGCGCATTGCGGCCGGCGCTGGCCGGTTGCGGGAATTTCATGGGCTGACTCAAGCCTGCCGATGCGGCTATGATCTAGGCAGTTTTCAAACAGAGCTGTCCGGGCATGGTCCGATTTCTGCTGGTGTTCATTTGTGTCGCCCTTGTTGTGGCGCTGATTTCAGCGCGCGCCCCGGGTCTTCTGCGCTGGTTTGGCCGCTTGCCGGGCGACCGCTTAATTCGGCGTGACGATGGAACACCGGCCTTTCCCCTTACCTCCTTTGTGGTTCTGAGTATTGCGCTCAGCCTGCTGGCGGCGATTCTGGATCGCATGTGAGCCGCGCCACCATGCGTTGCCTATTTATCACACTGTTACTTGGCTCGCCGCTGGTTCAGGCCGGGGAAGTTTTGGTGGCAGTGGCTTCCAATTTTTATGGCACGGCGCAAAAGCTGGCTGAAGACTTTCGTACCGAAAGCGGTCACAGCGTGCGCCTTTCGTCTGGCTCGACCGGCCAACATTACGCCCAAATACTGCATGGTGCGCCCTTCCAGGTTTTCCTTGCCGCCGACGAGCTGCGCCCCGAGCTTCTGCAGCAGCAGGGCATCGGTGTGGAGGGGTCCCGGCAAACCTATGCTCTGGGTCGGCTGGTAGTCTGGAGTAATCAGCCTCTTCAGCAGCTGGGCTCTCTGATGCATTTCGACCGACTGGCTATCGCCAATCCGCGCCTTGCCCCCTATGGCGAAGCGGCCATCGAGTTACTCGACCAACTTGGCGGTGAGCTCCGGCCGAAACTGGTGATGGGCGAAAACGTCAGTCAGGCTTTTCAGTTTGTTGCCACAGGTGCGGTTGCCGCCGGGATGGTTTCCATGGCCCAGCTGCAGGAACTTCCGGCCGGCCAAAGAGGCTATTACCTGCCCGTTCCGCCAGAGTACTACGGCGAGATTCGCCAGCAGATGCTGCTGCTGGATAACAGCCCGGCTGCGCAAGCTTTCCACCAGTACTTGCAATCGCCGCGTGCACGGCAGCTGATTGAAAATTCCGGCTACCTATTGCCGACACCGCCGCAGGCCGAGCTGTGAGCCTGCAAGCCGCCGATTGGCAGTCGCTCTGGCTTACCCTGCAGCTGGCGCTGGTTAGCACTCTGTTGCTGTTGTTGATTTGCACCCCTCTGGCCTGGTGGCTGGCCCGACGCAAGGGGCCCGGTCAGGGATGGATTGAGGCGCTGCTGGCGCTACCCCTGGTATTGCCGCCCACGGTACTGGGCTTCTATCTGCTGGTGTCCTTCAGCCCCGGCGGCTGGTTGGGCAGCTTGATGCAAATGCTTAACTTGCCCTCGCTGGCGTTCAGTTTCAGCGGCCTGGTGGTGGGCTCGGTGGTCTATTCCCTGCCCTTCGTACTGCAACCCATGCAACAGGCTTTTTCGGCTCTCGATCGCGATGTGCTGGACAGCGCCAGCAGTTTGGGCGTGCCGCCTCTGGCGCGCTTCTTCCGCGTGGCATTGCCCCTTAGCCTGCCCGGTTACGTCACCGGAGCGGCGCTGGGCTTTGCCCATACCCTGGGTGAGTTCGGTGTGGTGCTGATGATTGGCGGCAATATTCCCGGCGAGACACAGGTAGCCTCTATCCGCATATACGACCACGTGTCTGCGCTGGAGTACGGTGCGGCACATCAGCTAAGCCTCATTCTGGTTGTACTTTCTTTTCTGCTGTTGCTCTGCATTTATCGG
>CAKZNR010000180.1 GCA_937129725.1 uncultured Cellvibrionales bacterium
GCATGTGTGCGTGTGTGTGTGTGTGTGTCCCCCATGGGGGGGGGGCGGTGTGTGCCGGCAACCCTCTGGGAGGTTGCCTGCCCACGCCGCCCCCTCGGCGCTTGCGCCTTCCGGCCCCTGGGGGCGGCCGGCACCCACGCGGCGCCAACCCCCCCCGGCGCGAAAGACGCCAAGAAGGCAAAGCCGAACGCGCCGGATGCCGGCAAAATTGAAGAAGCGGCCAAAGCACTGGCCGAAGCCAAGTGCCCGCAAATTTTTGTTGGTGGCGGCGCTATCGGCGCCGGCGAGCAGATTGCCCAGTTGGCCGAAACCCTGAATGCGCCTATCACGCCCTCGATTCATGGCGGTTACGGTGTGGTCGACTCGCGCCACCCGAACATGTTCTCGCAGGTGGGCGCGCACCACTGGTGGCAGCAGTCTGACGTGATTGTGGCCATCGGCACGCGTTTATCTCCGGCCATCCCGGCATGGGGTTTCAACCCGAAAGAGCAAACCATTATTCGTATCGATATCGATCCGGAAGAGCTGGTTCGCCACACCATCCCGCAATTGCACATTCACGGCGATGCCAATGATTCGGTAACGGCAATCAACAACTCGATCGAGCGCTACATGAACGGCCCAGCGCCGGATCGCAGCGACCTGTTCGAGAAAATTCGCAACGAGGTGGCCAAGGAAGTTGACCTGGTTAAACCGCAAAAAGAAATCACCGACGTCATTCGCAGTGAAGTGGGCGAAGACGGCATTCTGGTGTCCGACCTAACCCAGTGCTACTACGCCTCGCACGATAACTACCCAACCTACAAGCCGCGCACCTATATTCACCCGGGCTTCCAGGGAACTCTGGGCCACTGCGTGGCTACTTCACTGGGTGCCAAGGTGGGCAACCCGGATGTTCCGGTTGTTGCACTCTGTGGAGATGGTGGCTTTGCTTTCACCATGACCGAGCTGATGACTGCGGCCAAATACCAGATTGGCGTGATCTTCCTGGTGGTAAACGACAACACCTACGGCAACGTGAAACGCATTATGAACGCCAATTACGGCGGCCGCGTGTTCTGCGCCGACCTGGTCAATCCCAACTACCAGAAGCTGGCCGATGCTTTCAGCATGGGCAGTGCCAAGGTAAACAACCCGAAAGACCTGCAGAAAGAAATGAAACGTCTGCTGGCGGCGGGTGGGCCGGCCATTATCGAATACGAAGCCGGCGAGTTTCCCAACCCATGGCACCTTTACCACCGCAAAAAAGTTAGATAAAAAAGGGGCTCAAGCCCCTTTTTTATCTAACCCTGAGCGAGGCCGAAGGCCGAGTCGAAGGGTCTCCTGCAGGGAGCTAGCCTGAAAAGGTCCTTCGTTTCACTCAGGACGACGAAAGAGGCGTGGCGATTTCGACTCGCAGTCGAGCGAAGGGTCTCCTGCAGGGAGCTAGCCTGAAAAGGTCCTCCGTTTCACTCAGGACGACGATCAGAGACGACAATGCAAAAACAACACAAAGGGGCCTTCGGGCTCCTTTTTTTGTCTGCAACTTGGCCTGTAAGCTTTTTGACCCAATTCCTTAATTTTTGGGCGGCAGTATGTCGAGTTTGGGCTAAACTGCCGAAACGAATCAAAACGCAGGGGTGGTAGTAAGTGGGTTTGACTGAAATTCTGATGATCGCGGGCTTTTTGCTGGCGGCCTATTCAATTATTGCCAACGATGCTATCCAGACTCTGGGTACATTTTTGGCATCCAATAGCCATCGACCCTGGTGGGTGCTGTGGATTTTTGGCGGCGGGGTGCTGGCCTTTGTCATCCTGTTTGGCTGGATCAGCTCCGGTGGTGATCCGGCCTACGGCCGGCTAGAGAAATTCCCCGAGCCCGCCGGAGGCATCACCTGGATTCATGTGGTTCCGCCCCTGGTGATTCTGATGCTTACCCGCTTCGGTATTCCGGTATCCACTACCTTCCTGGTTCTGGCGATTTTCAACCCCGGCAATATTGACGAGATGCTGATCAAGTCGGGCGCAGGGTACCTGGTGGCGTTTGTTGTGGCCATCCTGGTTTACCGTTTTGTGATTAACAATGTCACCGAATATTTTGAAAAAACCAAGAATGAGCCGATCCCCTTTTACTGGGTGATGTTGCAGTGGTTGTCCACAGCTTTTCTGTGGAGCATGTGGCTTATACAGGACCTGGCCAATATCTTCGTGTACTTGCCGCGCACTTTGTCATTGGTTGAGGTAATGCTTGCTACGGCCTTTATGGTGGGGCTGATAGGAATTGTTTTCTACCAGTTTGGTGGTGAAATACAGAAAATTGTGACCTCCAAAACCGGCACCACCGACATTCGCGCGGCCACCATTATCGACTTTATTTACGCCATTATTCTGCTGGTGTTCAAAGAGTGGAGCAATATGCCCATGTCCACTACCTGGGTGTTCCTGGGCTTGCTGGCCGGTCGTCAGTTTGCGATAACACTGCATATGTACAATCCACCCCTGAACGAGACCTCTCGACTGGTGCTGTCAGATGCGGCAAAGGCGGGGCTTGGCCTGATCGTTAGCCTGACGCTGGCGTTCGGTCTTCCACCGTTGTACAACGCACTCACCTGACACGAACAAAAAAAGGGGCCCTAGGGCCCCTTTTTCTTTACTTAGTTAACCGAACTTACTGGTTCAGCATTTCCTGCTCGAACTGGATGTGGCGCTGCGCCGAATCCGGTGTGCAGGGAATTTCCGGCGCCGGGGTGTAGGGTTTGCGCAGGAAGTAAGTACCCTCGATGGTAACTGGCTCGGCCAGGTAGACGGGATCTTCAATGACGTAGGCGAAGTACATGCCAAAGCCATCTTCAATCAGCTCCCAACGCTCGGTTACTACCTTTTGATCACTGGAGGACAGGCCGCGAGCATTGCCCCACATGTCGTCGACGAAATTACTGGTGGTAATCACCATGGTGTCGCCATCCCAGCTGCCGAGGGAAAAGCCCATGCGGCTTGGTTCAACGTCTGCAGGTACCTCATCAAGATCGAAATGAACGGTGCGATCCATTGGCGAGAACTCTTTATCGATTAGCAGTTTTGTCTTGTCTTCGTTCCAGGACCATTGATGGCCGAAGGGCGAGAAGATAACGCGCGGCATCGCGGGCGATTGGCACTGCACGAAGGGGTCGTTGGCCAGGTCAAATATTTCCAGTTCGGCGGCGCCTTTCTCGGTAACAGGCCAATCAGTTGGCTTGTTAAAGCTACCCAAAAGGAAATATTGACTGTCGGAGTTGCGCTCCCATTGTCCTGAAAAATCGGTGCTGGGCTCGGTTGCGCGAACTGCCTCGGCCAATGCGGCTGCCTGGTCACGCGGCAGTGCCAGGTTGTAATACATCTCGTTGGTGCCGCTAAGCAGCATTTTGTCGAGAAATACCAAGCGCTTGCTCGGGTTACGGTCTG
>CAKZNR010000181.1 GCA_937129725.1 uncultured Cellvibrionales bacterium
AATGGTGTAGGCATGGCCGATCGAGACTTCCTGCAAATGCGGTAGCCTGGCGTACTGAACCAGGTTGTGCAGGTTCAGGTCGTGCCCGGCGTTCACCTTCAGGTTGAGGCTTGCAGCCTTCTCGGCAGCGGCGCAATGCTCGCGCCAGTGTGGTTCTGCCGTGCCTTTTTCATAGGCTTCGGCATAGGGGCCGGTGTAGAGCTCGATGCGGTCTGCTCCGGTGTCGGGTACACGCTCAATCTGGGCACAATCGGCATCCATAAACAAGCTGACGCGGGCCCCTGCGGTATGACATTCGCCTATTAAACGAGTTAGCTCGTTGTGATCACCGGTAAGATCAAAGCCGTGGTCGGAGGTTAGTTGACGGTCCGAGTCGGGAACCAGGGTGCACTGGTCAGGCTGACACAGGCGAACCAGTTCAAGCAGCCCCAGGTAACCCGCCCTGGGAACGGCAAAGGGGTTGCCCTCGATGTTGAATTCGCTGGAAGGAAATTCAGCGCGCAGCTGGCTGAGCGCGGTCACATCCTCGTGGCGGATATGGCGCTGGTCCGGCCGCGGATGCACTGTAATACCACCGGCCCCCAGCTGCAGGGCGCGCCGCGCGAAAGCCACTGGGTCGGGGTTGCTGCCCGGGCGTGAGTTGCGCAGCAGCGCAATTTTGTTGACGTTGACGCTGAGAACGACGGCCAAATCAACTCCAGCCGTCGTATCGCTTTCTGGGCCTCATTCGCGGCAACAGACTGGCCAGTATGGCGCCGGCGACCACGGCCAGGGCACCATAGAAAAACCAGCCCCGCCAGGCATCATCGCGCAGGCGCTCGTTGCTGGCGACCAGAATATCCAGTTCCTGCTGAAGCTCCTGATTTCGCACCAGCAGGGTTTCGTTCTGGTTGTCGATTGCGGTGACATCGCCCATTAGCCTCATTCGCTCCGGTTGATTCGGGTCTTCAGACGCCACCCGGGTGATTGACAGCCCCATTTCGGTTAGCTGAGCCTCAAGATCGGCGATTTGCTGGCGCATGAATTGATTTTCAGCCAATTGCGCATCCAATTTTTGTTGGGTGGCAACCAGTTTTTCTGCAGCAACGGGTTCCTCGAACAGAAATCGACTGGGCATCCAGCCGACAATGCCGGTGCGTGTTTCAATTTTGCTCCAGCCGTCGGCTTCTTCCTGAAGGTCGATAACGGGTGTGCCGCTGGCCAGCCCATAGTGCAGGATAGAGCAGGTGTTGCAGCCAGTTTGACGCACAGGCACTTCAAAGCGATCGGCCACGTATAGCAGCGGTCGCTGGGGATCGAGATCGGCAGAATCCTGCGCCATGGCCGGAATTGATAAGGCCATGGCCCCGGCTAGCAGGAAAATTGCATTTAAATTCATGGCATAACCTGTATCAGGGGTTTTACTTTAACCTCGGAGTATACCCCGCAAGACTGGTAGATATCCTCCTGTGCCCACTGCCTGGCAGCTTCCAGGTTGGCAAATTCAGCCACAATCAGCGAACCGCTGAAACCTGCCTCGCCCGGCTCATTGGAATCGACGGCGGGGTAGGGACCGGCCAGCACCAGACGACCCTGTTCCTGCAACTCACGAAGGCGACCGCGGTGCGCGTCCCGGTGCTGTTTTCTCAACGGCAGGCTGTTTTCAACGTCGGTGGCAGAGATGGCGTAAAGCATTCAGTGTTTCTCCGGGTGTTTGATAATGTCTTCCAGCTCAAGGTGGGTAAGCTGCTTGATCTGACGGAACAGATAAAAAAATGCGCTCATAAGCACAACCATGGCCGGCAGGGTAATCACCGGAAAACTCAGGGCCGTCATTTTGCCCAACTCGGCGTTGAAGGCCTCGGTGCCGGGAGGTGATACCAGCACCATTCGCGCCAATATGTAATTCAACACCGAGGACAGAAAAAAGGAACCTGTCAGCATCAGCGAGGCATTGCGCAGGGCCTTTTCAAAACCGCTTCGCGTGCCAAATTGATCCAGTGCGGCATCTACTCTGGCGGTTTCAAGCACCTTGTCGTTGTACAAAAAAGTGCGCACCAAGGGCCAGGGGGTTTTTAGAGAGATCAGTGTGGCCAGCCCAAAAAGCGCCGGAATAGCGGCTTCCTTGATAGCAATGTACTTTGGGTCGATCTCCAGCAGGCTCATTCCACCCGTCAGCAGCACGCTCAATACACCCAGGGCGGAAAAGAAGTTGAGCTTGCCGCGCACGAAATAGTCGCGCACCCCGTAACCAACCGGGAATGCCAGTGCCACCATAACGCCCCATTGAGCACCCAGCTGCTGCTCCCCACTGAAACGGGTGAGGATCAGGGTGGGGATGACCAGGTTGAATATCAGATTGACCCAGATATTCTCCGGTTTTTGCCTGTTGTGCTGCTCGGGCATGCGCATCGCCATGAAAAAGTAGCGTACATTCTAGGGGTTTTGGCGCGAACTGCCAGCCCCGAAGGTGAATGCTGTGATGAGCATCGGCACAGGTCTATAATCCTGTTTTCCTCCAGTAGCGACACTCGTGAGCCAGTATTACCAAATCCATCCTGAGAATCCGCAAAAACGACTTGTCGGCCATGCCGTTGAAATTATCCAACGCGGCGGGGTGGTGATCTTTCCTACCGATACTTCTTACAGTATTGGCTGCCATATTGGCGACAAGGCGTCACTGGCTCGAATCCGCCAAATTCGCGGTCTGGACGAAAAGCATCTCTTCACTCTGATTTGCAAGGATCTCTCGGAGCTGGGCCTTTATGCCAGGGTGGATAATCAGGCTTTTCGGCAACTGAAGGCGCACACGCCGGGGCCTTTCACCTTTTTGTTGGAAGCAACCAAAGAAGTCCCGCGAAGACTGCACAATGGCAAGCGCAAGCAGGTGGGTATGCGGGTTCCACAAAACCAGATATGCCTCGACCTGCTGGCGGCTCTGGGTGAGCCCATGGTGGCCAGTACCCTGATTTTGCCGGGTGAGTCACTGCCAATGAACGAACCCTGGGAAATCAGGGAACGGTTGGAACACCAGGTCGATCTGATTATTGATGGCGGCTATGTGGGGATTGAACAATCCACGGTGATCGACATGTCGGGAACTGCCCCTGAATTGATTCGTCAGGGTGTTGGCGATTTTTCCGACTTCGCTCCGGTATAATTTCAGCATGTCAGATCAACCCGGCGACAACCCACCCGAAAGCGGCAAGATTGAGCAGGAGGAAATGCCTTTTGCGGTCGTGCAGGGGCGGGCTGTCACTCAACTGCCAAAAGACCTCTATATTCCACCGGATGCACTGGAAGTTTTTCTTGAGTCGTTTGAAGGGCCACTGGACCTGCTGCTGTATTTTATTCGCCGCCAGAATCTGGATATTCTCGAAATCGACGTGGCGGCCATTACCGAGCAGTACATCAAGTACATTGAAGCAATGCAGGCCATGCGTTTTGAATTGGCCGCAGAGTACCTGGTGATGGCTGCCATGCTGGCCGAAATCAAGTCGCGCATGCTGTTGCCGCGCCAAGTGCAGGAAGACGACGAAGAAGCAGACCCACGCGCCCAGCTGATACTTCGACTGCTTGAATACGAACGTTTCAAAGATGCTGCCGAAGACATCGACCAGTTGCCACGGGAAGGTCGCGATACCTGGTCTGCTGAAATCGCCTTGCCCGAGATGCCCAAAAAGGTCGAGCCGCCGGAGGTTGATCTGCGCGAGTTGCTGGTGGCATTCAGCCAGGTGATGCACCGTGCCGACATGTTTCGCAGCCACCAGATTAGCCTGGAACCCCTGTCTACCCGGGAGCGCATGTCAATTGTGCTCGATCGGGTGCGCAGCGGAGAGATGGTGCCCTTTGCAGCCCTGTTTACGCCAGAGGAAGGTCGAATGGGCGTTGCGGTAACCTTTCTTGCCGTGCTCGAGTTGGTGCGAGAGTCCCTGATTCAGTTAAGCCAAACCGAGATGTTCGGCCCCATTCACGTTAAAGCGAGAGATTCCTGATATGTCTGACATGCAGCAGATTCGCCAGGTGTTGGAGGGCGCCCTGTTGGTTGCGGGCAAGCCGCTATCACTTGACCAGCTCCTGCACCTGTTCGCCGATGCCGAGCAGCGCCCCGGTCGCGAAGAGCTGAAGGCGGTATTGGAGGATATTGAAACCGATTGTGCCGGCCATGGATACGAGTTGAAACGCGTTGCCAGTGGGTTTCGGTTCCAGGCCCGGGAAGAGTTGGCGCCCTGGCTGACGCGTCTGTGGGAAGAAAAGCCGGCGCGCTATTCGCGTGCCCTTTTGGAAACTTTGGCCATTATCGCCTATCGCCAGCCCATTACCCGCGGTGACATTGAAGAAATTCGCGGTGTTGCGGTGAGTTCAAACATTATGAGAACCCTGTTGGAACGCGAGTGGGTGCGTGTAGTTGGGCACCGCGACGTGCCCGGCAAGCCGGCTCTCTACGCCACAACACGGCTGTTTCTTGACTACTTCAACCTGCAAAAACTGGGCGACCTGCCGCCGCTGAACGAAATTCGCGACCTGACCGAAATAAATCCCGAGTTGGAGTTTGAAGGCGTGGATTTACCGCCTGAAAGGGAACCGTCGGAAGATGTCGACAGCCTTGAAGAGGTTGAAGCCGATGACGAAAGCGAATTGTCCACCATCGGGGAAGAGGCCGATGAAGCCCTAGCCGGTGATGACGATTCGGCCCTGCAATGAGAAGCCGGCGAGTTAAATGAAAATATCCCTGATTGCTGCCCGCGCAGAGAACGATGTGATTGGCAACGGCGCCGAGATTCCCTGGCGTGCGCGTGGCGAACAGCTTATTTTTAAAGCCTTTACGTTCAATCGATGGTTGTTGGTGGGCCGCAAAACCTTCGAGTCGATGGGTAAGCTTCCCGATCGCCGCTTTGCCGTGGTATCGGGCAGTGGCTTTCGCTGTGAAGATGAAGATGTGGCCTGTTTTGCTTCGGTAGAAGAGGCGCTGGGCTGGCTTTCGAAGCAGACAGACGAGGTGATGGTGGCAGGCGGTGGACAGATATACCGCCAGTGCATTGAGCGTGCCGATGTGCTTCACCTCACCCGCATACATGCCGCGCCCGAGGGCGACATCAGTTTTCCTGCTATTCCGGCGAGCTTTCAAAGGGTTTTCACCCAGTCGTTTAATTCCAATACCAACTACAGCTACGAGCTGTGGTTGCCGTCACAGGCAGACTAGCTTATGAGTCGCAAGGATGGCCGGCCGGCCAGCCGTCATGATCGCCAACGCCAGCAGGAACACACTGCCCGTCGCGCTTCACAGGTCGACATGCAAAGCACGGAAAAACTGCAGAAGGTGCTGGCGCGCTCGGGCTGTGGTTCGCGTCGCGCGCTGGAAAAGCTGATAGAGGCGGGCGACGTGAAGGTAAACGGCCAGGTCGCCAAACTGGGTGACCGTATACGGGGTGACGAACAGGTCACTCTGAAAGGCTCGCGGGTAAAGCTGTGCGCGCTGGATGCCAACCAGTTGCCGCGAGTGCTGATGTATAACAAGCCCGAGGGTGAGGTGTGTACCCGCAGCGACCCCGAGAGCCGACCAACTGTCTATGCGGCCATGCCGAAAATTCAGGGTAGTCGATGGGTTGCGGTTGGCCGATTGGATATCAACACCAGTGGGTTGCTGCTGATGACTGACAGCGGTGAGCTGGCGAATCGCCTGATGCACCCCTCCAGCGAAATCGACCGGGAGTACCGGGTAAGAATATTCGGCGAGGTAACCGAAGCAAAGATTAACGCGCTGCGTCAGGGAGTTCAGCTGGAAGACGGACCGGCACGTTTCACTGACATTAGCCTGGATGCCGAGAAGGAAGGTCGAAACCAGTGGGCCACCGTGACACTCAAAGAGGGCCGCAACCGTGAGGTTCGCAGGTTGTGGGAGTCACAGGACATTCAGGTCAGCCGATTGAAGCGGGTTCGCTACGGCGCTGTAATTTTACCGGGCCGTATTCCCCGAGGGCGCTGGGCCGAATGCACCCAAGAGGAGGTGAAAGCCCTGTTGGCCAGTTTGCCAGAGGGTTAGTCGGGCCGGTCGCTTTGTAAACTCAGCTGATAGAGCCGGTCCCAGTATTTGCCTGTCACCCAAAGGCTGTTGTCCCGGTCATCCCAGGCGATGCCATTGAGCACCTTCTCCCGATTATCCAGGTGTGGCCGGGCCAACTCGTCCAGATCGAGAATGCCGGTGACTTCGCCCGTTTCGGGTGAAATGCGGTATAGCTTGTTGTCGTACCAGCGGTTTGCCCAGATTTCGCCTTCTATCCACTCCAGTTCATTGAGCCGGTCCAGTGGCGTGCCTTCCCAGGTAACGCTTACACGGCCTATTTCCTCACCCTGGCCGGTTAACTGAATCAGCTGCGAACTACCGTTGGACATCCACAGGTGAGTGCCATCCTCGGTGATGCCCCAGCCTTCGCCGTCAATGCGGAACTGGCGCAGTCGTTCGAAGCTGGAAGGGTTGTAAACAAAAACGTCGCCGCTGCGCCAGGTGAGCTGGTATAGCTGATTGTCCAAAATGGCAATGCCCTCCCCAAAATAGCGGGCTGGCAGCGGGCGAACGACGGCTGCAGTTTGATAGTCGTCACGATAGCGCAACAATCGGGATGCGCCATACTGCCCGGTGCCTTCGTAGAGAAGACCATCCTCGATCAGCAACCCCTGGGTAAAGAGCCCGGAATCGTGGGGCACCGAGCTGATAACCCTGTAATCGATGCTTTCGGCTGTCCAACCCTTGCCAGTGCAGCCGCACAGGAAGAGCAGCAGAAGAAGGTAGAGATTGCGCAATTCAGTTCCTCTGTTTGTTGCTCCGAATAATACCGCGAATTGCGAAGCGGGCGGGGTGCATGGCTCTTTGTAAATGGTCTGGCAGAGGAGAGTGCAGGCCGCAAATTTGCCGGGCCAGGTGCAGCGCGCAAAGCGGGGCATAGGTAAACCCACGCGACCCCAGCCCGCGAAGGCAATAGAGTCCGGCGACCGACTCGATCGGAATGTCTTTTAGTTGGCGGGCATCTTGCGCAAGATAACCGTGGCTGCGCCCGAGCGATTCGGGGTTGGGTACCGGGCCACAAAGAGGCAAATAGTCCGGGGTGGTTGCTCGAACACCAGTGCGTGCTCCGACCACCTGGCTACCGGCAAAGGCGGCCATATTTTCTACAAAGCCCAGGTTCTCGCTATTGTCGCCGGGCCGACTATCCAGTTGGCTGTCTCCCAGGCGGTAAGTGGCTCCAAGGGAGTGCGCTCCCCCGTGTGCGGGTGTCAAATAGTGACGCTGGCACAGAATGCTTTTCAATTGAGCTGATTCGGCGGTTTCTCCAAGCAGGCTGATTTGCCCGCCAACCGGACGAATGCAACTATCGATGTACCGCAGAGATGGAAAACCCTCCGGGCTGTCATAAAACCCGCTGCAAAATACCAGGTTTCGATAACTGCGCTCCTGCCCATGCTGCCCAAGGATCCAACCATTCTCTGCAGCCCTAATAGTGGGCGTATGACCAGTATGTATTCTAATTTTGTCGTTGTTGCCGAGCGAATCCGACAGCGCTGTCGCTTCAATCCATCCAGCGGACGGCATGTGCAAGGCTGGGCTATCGAGCTGGATACCGGCCAGGCGGGAGGCATTTTCCCGGGAGACCCAGTCCAGCAGGCCATTGCCTGGTGGTAGTTTACTGTGCAACTGCTGCAGCCGCGAAGCTTCGACGTCGTCCCGCGGTAGCTGCAGAATGCCGCACTGCTGCCCTAGGCCGGCATTCCACCAGGGCAGGTAAAAGCGGCAGGCATATGACAGGCTGGCCAACGCAAAGTCTTCAAGCTCGCCCCGGTCTGTGGAGAGGCGGGCAAATACGGCTGCTTGCGGATTGCCCGATGTCAAAGCAGCCAGATGTGGCTCGCGCTCGTAAAGGTCGACCGGAACACCCAGACGATTGAGCTGAATAGTCAGGGTGACACCGGCAATACCGCCGCCAACAATCCCCACTCGACCGGTATCTATTGCCTGGTTTGTCTCGCACCTGTGCCATACCTGGTGATATTTGCCTGTTTTCGAATGGGAGGTAGCCGGCACAGCGGCAGTGCCATCTTCCAAGGTGGCAACCAGCATCTGACGCTTGCTGCCGTAGCCCTTCTGCCGGGTACAGTGAAACCCTGCCGCGGCCAACCCGCGCCGCACGGAGCCCGCTACACTGTAAGTGGCAAGGCTGGTTTGTTCATGGCTGAGCAGGGCAATACTGCGAAACACAGCGTCGGACCACATGTCCGGGTTTCGCGAGGGAGCAAAACCATCCAGATACCAGGCATCGACCGGCCGCGGAAGCAATCTCTGGTTGCGCTTGTCGGGATGGGGCATCAGTTCGGCCAACCCCGCCTGCGCCTGGTCGAAGATCAGCAGCAGGCAAACATTGTCGAAAGGCTGAAGGGGGTGAAAGCCGGGCACCCGAGCGGGCCAATGCTCCAGCAGGGCTGCAGACTCCTCCTGTAGCTGCGGCCAATGGTTGTGCGCGCGCTGCAACTGCCTTGAATCCATCGGGTAACCTTCCAGGCTGATATAAAACAGCCTCGCTCCGGGCGGCGCCTGCTGGCGGAACAACTGGCAAGTGAGCATGAAGTTGAGACCGGTGCCAAAGCCGGTTTCTGCCACCACGAATTCATTGCCGGGTTGCAGCGCAGCGAAACGTTCCTGCAACCGGTTGCCCTGCAGAAAAACCTGCTTTGATTCTTCAATTCCGTTCTCCCGGCTGAAGTAGGGGTCGCTGTGCAATTGGCTCAGCGGGTTGCCTTTTTCGTCCCAGTCGAGCGTCGGTTCGGTAATTCGGCTTTTCATGGCAGGGGCAAGCGCCTAAAATCTCATGCTTTTGATAAGCGGCTATTGTAGTGCCGCCGCCCACCGGACCTGAAATCTCTTATGAGTTCTTCTGCGCAATACCAGCTTGACTCCCAGCGCCTGCTCGCCTTTCTCGATCAGTCGCCCACGCCATATCACGCTGTGGAGAGCATGACATCCCGGCTAGCCGCTGCAGGCTATGAAAGGTTGCACGAGTCCCAGGCATGGGAGCTTCAACCCGGCAGGGGTTACTTCCTTACACGCAACGGCTCATCACTGATTGCCTTCCATACGGGTCGGGGTAATTTCGTGGAGACGGGCGTGCGTATGGTAGGTGCTCATACCGACAGCCCTTGCCTGAAGGTGAAACCCCGCCCGGATTTGAAACGCCAGGGTGTATGGAGTCTGGGAGTAGAGGTGTACGGTGGCCTTTTGATGAATCCCTGGTTTGACCGCGACCTGTCTATCGCCGGTCGGGTAACCCACGAAAATGCTGCTGGCGAGCTAACCAGTACCCTGATCGACTTCAAGGTTCCCCTGGCCCGGATTCCCAGCCTGGCGATTCACCTGGATCGCGAGGCCAACGAGGGTAGAACAGTTAATGCGCAGAAACACTTGCCTGTGGTGTTGGGAAGCGAGCAACCGGGCGAGAGCGATTTTAGAGGTATGCTGCAGCAAAAGCTGGAGCAGCAGGTGGGGAAAGACGCCGGGCAGCTTTTTGCCTGGGAAATGTATCTTTACGACACTCAATGCGCTGCGGTGGTTGGCCTGCAGTCGGAATACGTCAGCAGCGCCCGGCTGGATAACCTGCTGAGTTGTTTTTGTGGGTTGGATGCGCTGCTTGAGCGCGCTGGAGAGGTGCCGTCTCTGCTGGTTTGCAACGACCATGAAGAGGTGGGCAGCATGAGCGCCTGTGGAGCCCAGGGACCATTTTTGCGGGATGTGCTTGAGCGTCTGGTACCAGAAGGGCTGGACCGCCAGCGCATGCTCAACCATTCGATGATGATATCGGCAGACAACGCCCACGCAGTGCACCCCAACTACGCCGATCGCCACGATGAAAACCACGGGCCAAAAATCAACGCGGGCCCGGTGATCAAAATTAATGCCAACCAGCGCTATGCAACCAACAGCGAAAACTCTTCGGTGTTTCGCCAGGTTTGCTCCGGACTGAGCATTCCCCTGCAGGAGTTTGTCACGCGAACCGACCTTGGCTGTGGCAGCACGATCGGGCCGCTTACAGCCGGCAACGTGGGCGTGAGCACACTCGACGTTGGGTGCCCCCAGTGGGCCATGCATTCCATTCGGGAAACGGCTGGCCTGCGTGATGCAGAATACCTTGTTCGGGCGCTGGCGGGCTTCTACGACCGCTCACAGCCCTTCGGCGGGGGAGTTGTCTGATGGGCAAAATTGTTCTTACCGGTATTACCACAACCGGCACTCCGCACCTTGGTAACTATGTGGGTGCGATACGACCTGCAATTCGTTCTACCCAGGATGCCAGCGCAAAACACTTTTTCTTTCTCGCCGACTACCACGCCCTGATCAAATCGCAGGATCCTGAAAGGGTGCAGCAATCTACCCGCGAGATCGCTGCGACCTGGTTGGCGCTTGGCCTGGACCCCGATCAGGTAACCTTTTACCGCCAATCGGATATACCGGAAATCCCCGAGTTGACCTGGCTGCTGACATGCGTAACCGCCAAGGGCCTGATGAACCGGGCGCACGCCTACAAGGATGCCGTGCAGAAAAACCTGGATGAGCAAGCTGATCCGGATGCAGCTGTCACCATGGGGCTGTTTTCCTACCCCATCCTGATGGCGGCGGATATTCTGATGTTTAACGCCACCCATGTGCCGGTTGGCAAGGATCAGGTGCAGCACCTCGAGATGGCCCGCGATATTGCACAGCGGTTCAATCACCTTTACGGCAAGCAGTTCAATATTCCCGAGGTGGTAGTTGAAGAGAGCGGTGCAATTCTGAAAGGTCTGGATGGCCGCAAAATGAGCAAAAGCTACGACAACACTATTCCGCTTTTTCTCGACGAAAAGCCACTGCGCAAACACATCAACAAGATCAAAACCAACCTGCTTGAGCCGGGGCAGGCAAAAGATCCGGATGATTCCACCCTGTTCGACATCTGGTGTGCCTTTGCCACAAGCGAAGAGCGCAGCTGGATGCGCCAGCAGTTCGCCGAGGGCATTGCCTGGGGTGAGGCGAAGAAGGTTCTGTTCGAGAAGGTGAACCTGGAACTGACACCGGCCCGTGAGCGATATCAGGACATACTGAATCGGCCGGGTTATCTCCAAGAGGTGTTGCAGGCGGGCGCTGAAAAGGCCCGGGGCGTGTCGCAACTCTTTATGCAGCAACTGCGCGATGCAGTGGGTATCCGTCCACTCTAAAGCCAATAACGGCTTGTGCAATCAGGTCTGCAACCGATTCGAATACAAAACAATGCCGTTTTCAGCGTGACCTGAGCCTCAAAATGCAAACAAGTACTCGCCGGCAGGCTGACAAGGCTTCTGCAGCGCGCAAAAATGGTTATAGTTACTTCGGGAAATCGCTCAACAGGAATGCAGGGAAATCGCATGCTCAAGCACAAGATTCTGGTATTTGTTTTTCTGGCGGTCAGTTGCATGGTAGCGAAAGCTCAATTCGACACGGGCTATTGGTATGGGTTCAGTGTCGATAACCCGCCGGCGGCGCCGGACCATTCTGATTGACAGCAGTTTATCGACCGCTACCGCCTGGAATCGGGCCGCATTGATTATGCGGCGATAACCGCCGGCGACCGTCAGATGCTGACCGGATATGTGCAATACCTGCAGGGTTTCGACCCCCGCTACCACTCTTATGAGCACCAGTTGGCCTACTGGTTAAATCTGCACAATGCCACTGTGGTTATTCTGGTGCTCGAAAGCGGCGCCACTCAACTGGATGACCTGGGCTCGAATTATGCACACCGCCGGGATCCAGTCATTGAAGTTGCCAGTGTCGAACTGAGCCTGGACGATATTGTCGAGGGTATTTTGCTGCCTATATGGTAGCAACCGGAAGTGCACTTTCTGGTGGCCTGTGCTGCCATGCACTGTCCGGCGGCACCGGCAGAGGCTCTGCATGCCGGCAATGTGCACCATGAGTTGCAGCAGGCTCCCATTAAGTTCAGCCAGCGTCCCGGTGCAATTCAGTTCAATGAGGACGGTGTGCTCACCCTTTCTGCCACCGACGGGGAGTATGCCGATTCTCTCGGTGACAGCGATGAATTGCTGCGGCGGGTTGCCTTTATGGCTGACGACCGCGTTGCGCTGCGGCTGCTTGGCCATCAGGGTGAGGTTGAATTCCGGGAAAATACTCGTATCGTTGCACCCTGATTCGAATCAGCACATGCCGCCGCACCTTGCTTGACCAGAGGCGGTGCCGAAGTGCACCTGCTTGCGGGCAAACCCCATGACCGAAAACACCGATACCCGTCGCCAAAGACTGGAATTCAACAAGTTACAGAAACGCCTGCGCCGCAATGTGGGCAACGCCATTGCCGACTTCAACATGATTGAAGAGGGCGACAAAATTATGGTGTGCCTGTCGGGCGGCAAAGATTCCTACAGCATGCTGGAAATTCTGCGTGGACTGCAAAAAACGGCACCGATTCACTTCGATTTGGTGGCTGTTAACCTTGACCAGAAACAGCCGGGCTTTCCCGAGCATGTGTTGCCGGAATATCTGACATCTATCGGCGTGCCTTTCCATATTCTGGAAAAAGACACCTTTTCGATCGTGAAAGAGCTGGTACCCGAGGGCAAAACCTACTGTGGTTGGTGTTCGCGGCTGCGACGCGGGTCTCTATATGGGTTTGCGCAAGAAATCGGCGCCACCAAAATTGCCCTGGGGCACCACAAGGACGACATTGTAGAAACCCTGTTTCTGAACCTGTTTCACGGCGGCAAGCTAAAGGCCATGCCGCCCAAGTTGTTGAGCGACGACAAAAAGAACCTGGTTATTCGGCCACTGGCCTATTGCCGCGAACGCGACATCGAAACATTCTCGGCTATCAAAGAATTCCCCATTATTCCCTGCAACCTGTGTGGTTCGCAGGACGGGCTGCAGCGCCAGGCTGTAAAGGAAATGCTGCAAGGCTGGGAAAAACAACACCCCGGCCGAATAGACACCATTTTTGCCGCCATTGGCAACGTGGCGCCCAGCCAGCTGGCCGACACCGACCTGTTTGACTTCACTTCCCTGACCGCGGCACCGGTGAACCTGGAAGACATGGAAAATCGCATAAAGGTAGTCAATGAATAACTGCCAACGCATTTGACCTGCTAGGGTGCGCCCATAAGCTCCCGAGGAACCTCACCTGTTTTGAAAACCCTGCTGCAACCCCATTTTGATATCCGGTTTGGACGTTTTACTCCCGAGGCCGGCGTGTTTCTGCTAACGCTAAACGAGCGGGGCGATCTGGTGATTCCCACCGATGGGTCGATGGCTGCACCCCTGGTCAGGCTGGAAAAACAGCAGAGCGACCTGCTATATGTAGCGCATTGGCAATCGGTCGCCCTGTTTGTAAGCCAACGTGAAGCTGCAGAAGGCGAAACCTTGCTGCCTCTGCGCGACCTGGCAGCGCAAGACGAAGCCCTGTTTAGCCTGTGTGGCCGAGCCAGGCAATTGTTGGTCTGGCGCCAAAACCACCGATTCTGCGGTCGTTGCGGAGCGGAAAACACCGGCATGGAAAACGAGCAGGCGCTGCGCTGCCCCAGCTGCGAGCTAAGCCACTACCCGCGGCTAATGCCCTGCGTGATGGCGCTGATCGTCAAGGGCGACGAATGCCTGCTGGCCTGCCACAAGGCTCGCAATCAGTGGTGGACCACCCTGGCGGGTTTTGTCGAAGCAGGCGAAAGCCTGGAAGAGGCCCTGTACCGGGAGATTCGTGAAGAGGTGGATCTGGAAATTAAAAGCCACCAGTTTTTTGCCAGCCAGGCCTGGCCCTTTCCCGGGCAGCTGATGGTGGGGTTTTACGTTGAAGTTGCCGAGGGCGATATACGCATCGACGAAGACGAACTGGAAAGCGCCAAGTGGTTTTACCGCGATTCGCTTCCAATCGTGCCGCCGTCCTTTACACTGAGCGGCCAATTAATAGAAGGGTTTGCCAGCGGCAATATGCCGGCTGGGAACTAACTGGAAGGAGTACAGATTGGAATATTTGTTGGACTACGGCAGTTTTCTCGCCAAGGCAATCACCCTGTTGTTGTTCATAGGATTTGTGGTGGCGATGATCGCCAATTCGCGCAAACAGGAATCGCAAGACAAGGGCAAACTTGAGCTAAGCCGTTTAAATGACCGCTACCGGGATTTCGCCGAACAGATGGAAGAGGTTCGCCTGGAGGGTAACAAGAACGGCCTGAAAGCTTTGCACAAGCAGCGAAAGGCCAAAAAGAAGGAAAAGAAATCAGATAAGCCAGCGCTTTGGGTGCTCGATTTTCACGGCGATATTCAAGCCAAACCCGTTGCCAGGCTGCGCGAGGAAATTAGCGCCATTCTGACCATCGCCAAACCCGAAGATGAGGTGCTGGTGAAACTGGAAAGTGGCGGTGGCGTGGTTCATGGCTATGGTCTTGCAGCCAGCCAGCTGGATCGCCTACGCCAGGCTAACGTGAAGCTAACCGTGGCGGTAGACAAGGTAGCCGCAAGCGGCGGTTACATGATGGCCTGTGTTGCCGATCGCATTCTATGCGCTCCCTTTGCCGTCATTGGCTCTATCGGCGTGGTCGCGCAAATCCCGAATTTTAACCGCCTGCTAAAAAAGCACGACGTCGACCTCGAACTACACACGGCGGGGGAATACAAGCGAACCCTTACCCTTTTTGGCGAAAACACCGACGAGGGGCGAGAGAAGTTCAAGCGCGATCTGCAGGAAGCGCACGCTCTGTTCAAGCAATTTGTTGGCCGTCATCGGCCCCAACTGGCTCTGGAAGAGGTGGCCACAGGCGAAATATGGTTTGGCGAGCAGGCCTTGGAGAAGGGGCTGGTAGACGAGCTTGGCACCAGTGATGCCTATATCCAGGGGCAATTGCAGGAGCGCCAGGTATACGAAGTTAAGTTCACGCCCAAGAAAAGTCTTAGTGAAAAGCTAGGCAAGGCTGCCGAATCGGCCGGTTCAGGCGCTACCGACGCGTTGTTGGAACGCCTGCAATCGGAAAAATTTCCGGGCTAGGCTGCCTTTTTGCCTCGCCGCTTCCGGCTAAGGCTGGCGTAAAGCGCCTCGAACTGTTTTGCCACCTTGTGACTGGCCTGCATAAATACCAGAGGCGTGCGGTTCTGGTGTGATTCCCTGATAATCACTGAGCTTGAAATGTAAGGCGAAAGAACCTTAAGGCCGGCGTTTTTCAGTTCTTCAACGGCCGCGCCCGGCAGACGGGCACGCTCCTGAAATTGGTTAATAACAATACCTTCAATCTCCAGGCCGTCGTTGTGATCCTCGCGTATTTCCGCAATAGATTCCATCAGGTCAAACAGGGCGTCGCGGGAAAAGGCATCGCAGTCGAACGGAACCAATACCCGGTCGGCCGCAATCAGGGCCGACAGGGTGTAAAAATTCAGGTCGGGCGGTGTATCCAGCCAGATTTCGTCAAATTCCTGCGCCAGCTTGGCCAGAAAATCTTTTAGCTTGTATATCTTGTGTTTTGCTTCAAGCTTTGTTTCGAGGTCGATCAGGGCGACATTGGCGCTCACCAGATGAAGGTTTTCGAAACCTGTTTCACGCACGAAATCTATTGGCGCGAAGTCGCGGTAGCGGTAGGCAATGGTCGATTCGAAATACTCGCTGATACCTACCACGTCATCTTTGCTGGAATGGCCCAGGTAGCTGGTGGTGTTGCCCTGTGGGTCTAGGTCGACAATAAGGGTTTTTTTACCAGCTTTGGCAGCGGCCGCTGCGAGGTTACAGGTTAATGTCGATTTTCCGACTCCGCCCTTGCGATTGAATATTACCCGAATCACGCCGAAATTCTCCTGTAGCGGATATTGTGCACTGCAACATAAGACTATGGCACAAGCCGGGACAAATTCAAGGGTAAAGGCCAGATGTCGTAACAAAATCCAGATTGGGCACTACTTTCGCGCTGTAGCAACCAAAGGTAGGCGGGAATGTGATCCTCTGCAGTGGGAAGTGTGTTGGGGTTTTCTGCCGGGTAGGCTGCAGCCCGCATACCGGTGCGCGTGGGACCGGGGTTTATTGAATTCACGCGCATGGTGTGAGTTTCGGTTAGCTCTGCCGCCAGTATTTCGCACAGGTTTTCGGTGCCGGCTTTTGAAACAGCATAGGGACCCCAGTAGGCGCGACCGGGCCGGGCAACGCCCGAGCTGGTAAACAGAATGCGGCTTTGCTCGCCGTTGCGAAGCAGCGGCAGGGCTTTGCGGGTTAGCACGTAGGGCGCCGTCAGGTTCACCTGCATCACTTTGGCCCAGTCGGCCAGCGTAATATTTTCAATGGGGCTGCGCGGCCCCAGAATGCCGGCGTTGTGAACTAGCATGTCGAGCTTTCCGCACTCGGCCTGAATGCCCTCCATTATGCTGTCGGCTTGCGTTTCATCCAGCGTTGCCAGATCGCATGGGCACACCACCGCCGCCTTGCCGCCAACGGCGCGAATGGCGTCGTCAACTGCTTCCAGCTTGGCCTGGGTTCTACCCATTAGCACCAGTTCTGCACCCAGTTCCGCAAGGCGCAACGCCAAGGCTTTACCAATGCCGTCGCCGGCGCCGGTGATTAGCGCGGTCTGGTTGGCAAACAGGTCGGCAGCCGGGTTTTGCAGCTGTTGGGCTTGGCTCATTTCAGCGACTCCAGTAGCGGTTGAAGATGGGTGGGCTGTTGCAGCAGATAGTTTGCGCCCCAATCCAGTGGATTTTCGTTGGGTGCGAGGTAGCCCCATGCCGCTGCGGCACTGATGCAGCCAGCCGCCTTGGCCGCCTGCACATCGCGCAGATGGTCACCAACGTACAGGCTATGGGCCGGCCGAACCTGCAGCTCGCTGCAGGCCAGCAGAATGCCCTGTGGGTCGGGTTTGGGTTGGTCTACATGATCCGGGCATATCAGCACACCCGGGTCGAATTCGAGTTGCTGCATGATCTGTTCGGCGTAGCGAAGCGGTTTGTTGGTGACTACGCCGAAGGCAACGCCGTTGGTGGTGCACCAGTGCAGGCATTCCCGCATGCCGGGGTAAAAACCGGTTCGGTCGGTCAGGCAGTTGGCATAGAGTTCCAGCAGACGGTTGCGCAGCCCGTCGAAACGGGGGTGAGTTGCGTCGATATTGAATGCCTGGGCAACCAGGTGGGCAGATCCATTGGACACCATGGTTTTTACCGATTGGCTGTCCAGTGGCGGTTGCTGCTGCTCGCCCAGCAAGTTGTTTAGAGCGGTCTCGAAATCGGGTGCGGTATCCAGCAGGGTTCCGTCGAGGTCCAGCAGCAGTGCGTCAATCATATGGGTGATTTGCGGCAACGGATCATGTAGTTGACCGACAGGTCGCGTTGGGAAATCGAGAAATCGCGCGTTACCGGGTTGTAGGTAACACCCAGGCTCTCTTCCACCTCGAGGCCGGCATCACGGCACCACTGATGCAATTCCGACGGCTTGATCAATTTGCGGTATTCGTGCGTGCCGCGCGGCAGCAGGCGCAGCACGTATTCTGCGCCAACAATGGCGAAAACAAAGGATTTTGGGTTTCGATTGATCGTAGAAAAATAGAGCCTGGCGCCCGGTTTTGCCAGCTTGGCACAGGCTTGCACCACGGCAGATGGCTCGGGAACATGCTCAAGCATTTCAAGACAGCAAACGACCTCATAGGCGCCGCTTTCTTCCTCGCTTATCTGTTCAGCAGTGGACTGCAGATATCGAATGTCCAGGCCCGATTCAAGCGCGTGTAATCTGGCTACGGCCAGCGGTGCCTCACTCATATCGATACCTGTCACCCTCGCGCCGGCAGCGGCCAACGATTCGGTCAGGATGCCCCCACCACAGCCCACATCAATGGCCTGGGCTTCGTCCAGCTGCGAGTGCTGCGCAATGTAGTTGGCGCGCAGGGGGTTGAGGTCGTGCAGGGGAAGGAAGTCGCCCTGTTTGTCCCACCAGCGGGCTGCAAGCGAATTGAATTTGCTGATTTCTGCTGGATCGACATTCTGGTCAGTCATTGGATGCTCCCCGGATGCGGTCTGCCCAGTGACGGGCGCGTTTTGACAGGGTTGGTCTGTGCAGGGTTTTCAGTTCGCCGCGCTCGTAGAGAAGCTTGCCGGCCACCCAGGTGTGAGTTACCTGATTGGAAGAGCAGGCGTAGACCAGCTGTGAGAGCGGGTCGTAAACAGGTTGAGAGGCCAGCGAGTCGAGATTGATCGCAACCAGGTCGGCCTGTTTGCCTTTCTCGATCGAGCCGATCTGTTCTTCCAGCCCCAGCGCTTTTGCTCCGCCCATGGTTGCAGCGGCAAGTACCGAGGCCGCCGGCATGGCCTCGGGATTTCCGCTTGTGCCTTTGGCAAGCAGAGCTGCCAGGCGAATTTCTGCAAACATATCGAGTCGATTGTTGCTGGCTGCGCCATCGGTTCCCAGGGTCAGATTGATGCCCTGTTCAGCCACCTGGCTCACCGGACAGATGCCGCTGCCCAGCTTCAGGTTGGAGGTGGGGCAGTGAACCAAATGGGCATTATTGCGAGCCAGCAATTCCAGGTCGGACTGATCGAGCTGGGTCATATGAACGCACTGGGTACGCGGGCCCAGTAAATCCAGGTCGGCCAGCCGCTGTATTGGTCTGACACCATGCTGCGCCAGCGAATCTTCGATTTCCTGAGCGGTTTCATGCAGATGAATATGTATTGCGGCATCGACTTCACCCGCCAGCATGGCAACCCTGCGAAGGTTGTCATCATTCAGGGTGTAGGGAGCGTGCGGGCCGAAGGCAATGGATACCAGACTGTGATTCTTGTATTGATCGTAGAGTTCAAGGCCCTGATGAATCGCCTCGTCAGGGCTGGCAGCTCCGGGAATGGGAAAATCCAGAAGTGGAAAGGCTATCTGGGCTCTGATGCCGGCTTCAGCGGCAGCCGAGGCCGACTGGCCCGGAAAAAAATACTGGTCACAAAAGCTTGTTGTTCCAGCGCTTAGCATCTCGGCAATGGCCAGGCGGGTTCCATCGGCGACAAACTCGCTGTCTACCCAGCGTTGCTCTGCTGGCCAGATGTGCTGTTCGAGCCAGGTTTTCAGTGGCAGGTCGTCGGCAAATCCGCGCAGCAGTGTCATGGCGGCGTGTCCATGCATGTTTACAAGCCCTGGAATCAGCAGTTGTCCCGGCAGTTCGTAGGCGGGCAGTCCGGGGTAGCGGTTTTCGCACTCGCTGCGCGGCAGCAGGTCGGCAATTTTTCCTTCCTGTACCACCACGCCCCGTTGCATCAGGGGCTGGCAATCGGGTAGCACGCGGATAACCCAATCGGGGTAAACAACGAAATTGCGAGGTGATTTGACGCTGCTGGCCATTGTTATAGGTAACTCTCCAGAGGCGGGCAGCTGCATACCAGATTTCGGTCGCCCTGCACGTTGTCGATGCGGTTAACGCTGGGCCAGTATTTGTTTCGGCCGGCAATAGGCTGCGGCAGCAGGGCCATCTCGCGGCTGTATGGCCGGTTCCAATCCTTGTCGAGCAAATCGGCCAGGGTGTGCGGAGCAAAGCGCAGGGGGTTGTTTTCGGCGTCCCATTCGCCGCTTTCAACGCGGCCAATTTCCTCGCGAATCATCAACATGGCATCGCAGAACCGGTCGAGTTCCTGCAGAGACTCCGACTCGGTGGGTTCAATCATCAGTGTGCCGGCAACCGGAAAACTCATGGTAGGCGCGTGGAAGCCATAGTCCATTAAGCGCTTGGCGATATCCTCCTCGCCAATACCGGTGCGATCCTTTATGGGCCGTATATCGATGATGCATTCGTGCGCCACGCGACCCTTTTGCCCGCGGTAAAGCACCGGGTAGGCCTGTTGCAGTCGTGCGGCAATGTAATTGGCGCTAAGGATTGCGTACTCCGAAGCCAGTTGCAGGCCGTCAGACCCCATCATGCGGATATACATCCAGGATATGGGCAAAATTGAGGCACTGCCGTAGCGGGCAGAGGAGACCACATCACGGCCGTTTGCGTCCAGTGGATCGGCCGGCAGGAAGGGTGCCAGATGCTCTGCCACGCCAATGGGGCCAACGCCGGGCCCGCCACCACCGTGCGGAATGCAGAAGGTCTTGTGCAGATTAAGGTGGGATACGTCGCTGCCGAACTCGCCGGGGTCAGCCAGGCCCACCAGGGCATTGAGGTTGGCACCATCGACATACACCTGGCCACCATGCCGGTGAATGACCTGACAAATTTCCCGGATGGCCTGCTCGAACACGCCGTGGGTGGATGGGTAGGTGAGCATGGCAGCGGCCAAATTTTTGCTGTGCTTTTCTGCTTGTCGCGTCAGGTCTTCGACGTCGACATTGCCGTCCTCGTCACATTTGACTACGACCACCTGCATACCGGCCATTTGCGCGCTAGCCGGGTTGGTGCCATGGGCCGACTGCGGAATAAGGCAAATATCGCGCTGCGCTTCACCGCGCGCCTGGTGGTAGCGTGAAATGGCGAGCAGGCCAGCGTATTCACCCTGGCTACCCGCATTTGGCTGCAAGGAGACCGCGGCATAACCGGTGGCAATTGCCAGCATTTTCTCCAGCTGGGAGATCAGCTTCAGATAGCCCTGAATCTGATCCTTCGGCGCAAAGGGGTGCAGGTTGGCAAATGCCGGCCAGGTTACGGGTGTCATCTCTGCGGCGGCGTTCAATTTCATGGTGCAGGAACCCAGCGGAATCATGCTCTGGTCCAGCGCCAGGTCGCGGCTTTGCAGGCTTTGAAGGTAGCGCATGAAATCCGTTTCGCTGCGAAAGCGATGAAACACCTCGTGCTGTAGCCAGTTGTCCGTTCTCAGTGCTGAAGCAGGCAACTGCGCTTCGCATGCTTGAGGCGCCTCCAAACCGAGCAACTGGTGCAACTGCGCCTGCTGACTGTCGGTGTGTGATTCGTCAAAGCTGATGATCAGTTTGTCTTCGCTGAAGCGAAGATTGATCTGTTGTTCGTTGGCAAGCTCCGGCAGATCGCTGGAGAATGCCGACCGCGGTAGGGCCAGGGTGTCAAAAAACTGACTGTGCAGGGGTTCGATGTTTTTGGCACGACAGGCCTGGGCTAACGAACAGGCTCTGCGATGCACCTGCAGGGCAATGTCTTTCAGCCCCTCCGGGCCGTGGTACACAGCATAGGCGGCGGCCATCACCGCCAGCAGGACCTGCGAAGTGCAGATGTTGGATGTGGCCTTTTCACGGCGAATGTGCTGTTCGCGCGTTTGCATCGCCATGCGCAGCGCGGGCTTGCCACGACTATCAACCGACACCCCAATGATGCGGCCCGGGGCCGATCGCTTGAATTCGTCTCGAAAAGCAAAAAAGGCTGCATGCGGACCGCCGAAGCCCATGGGCACGCCGAAGCGCTGGGATGTGCCGATGGCGATGTCTGCTCCGAGTTCGCCTGGCGATTTGAGCAGTGTCAGCGATAGCAAATCGGCAGCAACAATTACCAGCGCGCCCATCTGTTTAAAGCGGTCGATTTGATCGTTCAGCTTTTCTACCTTGCCGTCACTGCCAGGGT
>CAKZNR010000182.1 GCA_937129725.1 uncultured Cellvibrionales bacterium
CAATAACATTAATCCATTCTGCTTATATACAAGCGAGACAATCGGCAGGTACAGATTCGGCGGCGACAATTGCCGCGTTCCGCCTGCAGAGACTAGAGCGCAAGCTTAAATTAGTGCTAACATGCCCGCCGACGGGGTGGGGATAGGACTCGTCAGACCCATCGAGCTGACCCTCTCAAACAGGTTTTTTATCAGTGCTGAACTGGCATTGACGGCATTATTCCCCCCCCAAGAAATTACGTAGCATTCGAAGACCGTACGAGGACAACATGAATAGTTTGAGACCGAAGCTAGCGCAAGGCCTCCTGCTTCCTTTCTGTGCGTTCCTGCTCGCCACTGGCGTTCAGGCACAATCGGTAGAGCAGGTACTGCAAGCAGATGCGGAGATCACCGATGCCGCCCGAGCCGGGCAGCAGGAGATCAACCAGATCGCTGATGAAACCCAGCGCGTCATTGACGAATACCGCACCGTGGCAAAACAGGTTGAGGGACTGAAGGTTTACAACGCTCAATTGGCGCTGCAAATCGAAGACCAGGAGCGCGACATCGCCTCTTTGGACCGATCCATTGATGAAGCCTCACGATTCGAAGCCCAGCTGGCTCCGGTGATGGAAGAGATGATCGAATCCCTGCGGCAGTTTGTTGAGCTGGATCTTCCCTTCCGCCTCGACGAGCGACGCGAGTCAGTAGAGCGTCTGCAAACCAACCTGGGTCGATCGGACATTACATCGGCTGAGAAATTCCGTCAGATTCTCGAGGTGTACAGCATCGAGCAAGACTACGGTCTGAACCTCGAAACCTATGAGTCAACCATTCAGCTCAACGACGTTGAAACTGACGTGAACATCTTCCGTATGGGCCGTATAGCCATGGTTTATCAAACGCTCGATCAGGCGCAAACCGGTGCCTGGAACAAGCAGACCGGCTCATGGGAAACCCTTTCGCCCGGCGACTACCAGCGCGCTGTGGCTGACGCCATCAAGATTGCGAAGAAGCAGGCTGCCATCGACATCATCAGCCTGCCGGTTTCGGCACCTCAGGGGTAATTGACATGACGTTTCAAATGAAATCTATTCGAATTTTGTCGGCTGCCTCTGGCCTGATGCTGGCCTCTACTCTGGTAGCCCAGGACGACGTGCAAACTGCGCAATCTACGGCTGAACTGATGCAGCTGGTGCGCAGTGCCACCATTATCCAGTCGGAGGCAACTGAAGATCGCATTCGCACTTTCGAGCAAGAGCAGGCGCGTCGCCAGCAACTGCTTCAGGAAGAAATTGCCGAGCGCGGCCGCCAGGAGCGTCTGTCAGAGCAGCGCGAGGACACCATCGCCGAAAACGAACTGCTGATTGCTGACAAGCAAGACCAACTGAACGAGCGGTTGGGTGCATTGCGCGAACTGTTTGGTCACCTGCAGGGTGCCGCCAACGACACCGCGGAATACATCGATATTTCTATTGTTTCTGCGCAGTATCCCGGCCGTACCGACTTTATTCCCAACATGATCGAGAAAATGGCGGGTGGCACCGAGCTGCCAACCATCGCTGAAATCGAGCGCATGTGGGCAGAAACCATGCACGAAATTGTGGAGGGCGGAAACGTCAGCCGTTTCACCGCGCAGGTTGCTTCTCCCGACGGTTCGCTTACCCAGCGCGAAGTAGTGCGCGTGGGTAACTTTAACCTGGTGTCCGGCGGCGAATATCTCAGCTACAACGCCGACAATGGCCGCATTACCGAATTGCCCGCTCAGCCCGATCGCTACACCGGCGGCGCTGCCGACCTTCAGCAGGCCAGCACCGGCCTGCACAGGGTTGGTATCGATCCCACCGGTTCGCGCGGCGGCACCTTCCTGAAGGCGATCATTGCGACGCCCACGCTGGAAGAAAAATGGCACCAGGGTGGCCTGGTTGGCTATATCATTACCGGCCTGTTCGGCGTTGCCATGCTGATCGTTCTTTACCGCCTGATCGACCTGATGCTGATCGGTGGCAAGGTGAACAAACAGCTGAAGTCTGACCAACCGATGGACAACAACCCGCTGGGTCGAGTGCTGGCCATTCAGGCCAACAACCCCAGCATCGATACCGAGACGCTCGAGCTGAAGCTGAACGAGCAAATCCTGAAAGAGCGGCCGCGTATCGAAGCCTGGATCAATATCGTAAAAATTATCGCCGCTGTAGCACCCCTGATGGGGCTGCTGGGTACCGTTACCGGTATGATCGTGGTGTTCCAGGGCATTACCCTCTTCGGTGCGGGTGATGTTCAGGGCATGGCCGGCGGTATTTCGCAGGCACTGGTGACCACGGTACTGGGTCTGGTGGTTGCTATTCCAACCATCCTGGCTCACACCCTGCTGAACAGTCAGGCGATGCGCGTTATTCAGATCCTTGACGAGCAGGCCGCAGGTATTGTGGCGGAGAAAGCTGAGGCTCACTGATGAACGAGTTTCTCGAACCCGTCCGCGAGTACATTGATATGGGGGGGCCGGTGCTGAAGTACTTCATCACCACCCTCGCTTTCTTCATGTGGACCCTGATTCTCGAGCGCGTTGCCTACTACAAGTTGGGTGGGCTGCGCCGGGACATCAACATGGCCACAGATGCATGGGAAGCGCGCAAGGAACGTACTTCCTGGCACGCTCACAAGGTGCGGGAGAAGCTGATTTCCGAAGTGACCATCAAGGTTCGTTCCAAGCTGCCCATGATAAAAACCATGGTTGCCTCGGCGCCGCTGTTTGGGCTGCTGGGCACAGTAACCGGGATGATCACGGTGTTTGAGGTTATGGCTATTACCGGTGGCGGCGATGCCCGTCAGATGGCAGGCGGCGTGTTCTCTGCCACCATCCCCACCCTGTCGGGCATGGTGGTTGCCATTACCGGCATTTTTGCCGACACCTACCTTAACCGTGTTGCAAACAAGGAAACCATGTTGCTCGAAGACCATCTGACGATGGATCACTGAGCCTTTTTTGAGGTCTAACCAAACATGAGTAGACGAAGTTCACAACAGGACGAGCAGCAAATTGACCTCACGCCCATGCTGGACGTGGTGTTTATCATGCTGATCTTCTTTATCGTGACGGCTACCTTCATCAAGCTGCCCGGTGCCGAAGTGATTCGTCCGCCAGCCACCTCGGCCGAAACCCTGAAGCCGAGCATGCTGGTGGCAATCGATGCCGACAGCTCTATTTGGATCAACCGGGAGCAAATCGACCCAAAATTCCTGCGTACCCAGATTGCCGCGATCTATGCCGACAATCCCAAGGGCGCGCTGGTAATCCAGGCCGATGAAGAGTCCCGAGTTGAGCAAATTGCCCTGGTTGCAGACGCAGCCAAGGAAGTAGGGGTCGAATTGGTCCAGATATCGGCTCAGGAGGACTAGGATATGAATGCCACACAACAGAGCGGTTACCTGCTACTGATTCCCGCGGCCCTGGTGGCCCTCGCGGTGACATTCGGTTTGCTGTTCCTGATGCAGATCCTGATCAATGCCGACCTGAAAGAGCCGGAGTCTACCGATGCACCGCGTATCGGTGACATCTGGCAGGAAGAGCCGGAACCGAGCGAGCAACGCAAAGAGCGTCAGATTACCGAGATTGACGAGGTGGAACGTCCGCCGGAATTACCGCAAATGGATGTCAACATCGACGGCGGTATTGATCTGGGCGGTCTGGACAGCGACTCGCTGGATATCAATATTGACGTGCAGGCGGGTGCCTTCTCCGACGGCGATGTGATCGCCCTGGTTCGGGTTAACCCCGAGTATCCGCAGCGAGCTGCCGAGCGTGGTCTTGAAGGGTTTTGCACAGTCTATTTCACTATTACCACCACGGGTACCACGCGTGATGCCTACGTACCGGAAGGTGAAGAAAGCTGCAGTAATTCTTTGTTTGAGCGTCCCAGCATCCGGGCGATTGAGCGATTCAAATTCAAGCCGAAGACCGTTGACGGAAGAGCCGTTGAAATCGAACACGCCAACCGTTTTGTTTACGAGCTGGCCGACTAGTTCGGGACGGACTGACATATTTTCGGGTAGATACAGATGATAATCCGTAAGTTGAAAATTCATGCCGCCACCGGGGTTCTGCTCAGCCAGGCCCTGGTATTTGGTGGTGCAATTAGCATCAGCGCCGGGGCGTCTGCCCAGGACTTTACCTGTACCAATGTGCAGTACGCCGAGTCGTTAGAGCGTCGGCTGCGGGCACTCGACCAGGCTGTGGCGCGCGACCTTGAAGAACCGCGCGAGCTGTTGCAACCCACGCCACCGGAAGATGACCCCGATGCGGTTTTGCCTGAGCCCAACCCGGCAGCAGCGGTTGCCGAAATGGACGACGAGATTCGCATCGATCGGCTGGCCAGCCATGAGGCTGCCGAGGTGTACAACCTTTACGCCTACGCCTATTACCTGCTGGAAGATAACGGCCGCGCCATTATTAATTACGAGCGCGTGCTGGAAGAAGAGGGTGCCAATGGGTCGCTGGTAGTGCGCACTCTGAAAACGCTGGCACAGTTGCACATGATTCAGGAACAGTTTCCACGAGCCCTCGATCGTTACGTGAACTGGGCCTGCCTGCGCCAGTTGCAGGGCAACAACATCGGCGCTGAAGAATACGCGCAAATTGCGACCATCTACTACCGCATGGAAGACCGTGCCAGCGCACTCGATTTTATTAACCGCGCAATCACACTGAACGAAGACGCCGGCAACATCGGTAAAGAAAACTGGTACTCGATGAAGCGCTCCATTCTTTACCTTGAGGGTGATATCCCGGGCGTAATCGATGTCATCAGAAAGCTTATCGTGTACTACCCGAATGTGAAGTACTGGCGTGAGCTGGGTGGCATGTATTCCGAGATGGAAGATCCACGTCGTCAGCTTGCCTCTTACCACCTGGCTTACCTGCAGAATGGGTTGGAAACGGAAGGCCAGTTGAAGGGTTTGGGTTATCTCTATATTGCAGCCGAGGCGCCGTATCTGGGTGCCGAGATAATGGTAGAGGGTATCGAGAACGGCCTGATCGAAGAGGACGAAGAGATCTATCGCGCAATCGGTTCTGCTTATTACCAGTCGCGTGAAATGGAAAAGGCGCTGCCCTGGATGGAGCGTGCAGCCGAGGCCAGCGAAGATGGAGAGGCCTACGGTCGGCTGGCTAACATCTACCTGTCGCTGGGGCGCTATGAGGATGCAATTCGCGCTGGTGGCGAAGCCGTGACGCGTGGAGACTTGAACCGTCGCGACCAGGTATTGATGACGGTCGGCAGTGCTCTGCACGGTCTTAGAGAGTACGACCGGGCCATTGCCGAATTCCGCAAGATTCGGGACGACCGTTCAACCAACGCGGCGCGGCAATGGATTACCTTTGTTGAGTCGGAGAAAGAGCGCGACCGCCAATTGCGTGCCTCTGGTATCGATCTCGACAATCTCTAGATCAATTAGTTCTTGAAAAAGCCGGCCTTGCGCCGGCTTTTTTGTTTACTGGCATTCGTACTAAGGGGGCGTCAGCCCCTCGAGGCATCGCATTCCCCAACGCAAGGGCCTGCTCCGAAGACCTTGGAGCCGCCGAGAAGCGCAACGAATAAGCCGATCAGTGCGAGCACTGTTTGAGCGCAGGCGAGTCGAAGCGAGCGCGCGAGTTGCGCAGCACAGGCTTGTGAGCGAGCATCGCAGGGAAGCCGGAGGCCGGCGGAACCGGGCTTCGGAGCAGGTCATTGTGTTGAGGGAAACAGACCTAGAGCGACTTCAACGCCTTGCGGTAAACCTTCGAAGCGCGCTTGCTGTCATACAGTTCGCGGCGCCCGGCAGGCAAGTCTTCTACACTGGCCTCGTCAAAGCCCTGTTCGACAAACCAGTGCAACCCCTCGGTGGTGAGGGTGACTATCTGTTTCAGGCCCTGTGATTGAGCCCAGTGCTCAAGGTGGTGTACCAGCTTGGAACCGCGGCCGGAACTGCGGAAATCTGGATGGATAGCCAGGCAGGCTAGCTCGCCGGTTTCCGCTTCGGGGTAAACAAACAGCGCCGCGCAGGCGATAACCATGCCATCGATGTCAATTACCCGGAATTGGTCGATGCGCTGTTCCAGGTATTCGCGATCGCGCTTCACCAATAGCCCAAGTGACTCCAGCGGCTGAATTACTTCCAGGATACCGCCAACATCGTCCAGGGTGGCAGTGCGAACCTTTTCCACGTCGCGTTCGACAATCATTAAGCCAGAGCCGGTAGGCGTGAACAGTTCGGCCAACAGCGCGCCTTCGGTCTCGTAGTCGAGAATATGCGCTCGCCCAAGGCCGTGGGTAACTGCGTGCAGAGCAGCCCGCACCAGCGCGTCCGGGTCGGCCTGTTCGGCCACGGCGTGCTCCAGCTGCAAAATGCTGAACACGGTTTCGTTTACCTCGTGCAGCTCATTAAGGCGTTGTTTGCTGCACAGGCTAATCAATTTGTCGGCGCGAAGGCTGGACACCAGGTTGGCGGTCACCTCTTCCAGGGAAAGGTTGTAAATTTCCCCGGTAATGGAATAGCCCATGGTGGGCACTAGCACGATTGCCCCGGAATCCAGAGCGGCGTCAATGCGGCTGGCATGCACCATTCGCACCTGGCCGGTGTACTGGTAATCGACACCATCGCGCACGCCTACCGGCCTGGCGGCCAGGAAATTGCCGCTAACAACCGAATTCTGCATGCCAAAGCTGGGGGTGTTTGGCATGCCACGGCTGAAGGCCTTGATAATCTGCTGCTCTACCTCGTGAATGGCATCGCAAATCAGGTTGAGCTGGTCTTCGGGGGTAACTCGTATGTCCCGGTGAATATGGCTTTGCAGACCGGCATCGTCCAATTTTTGCTCGATGCGCGAGCGGGCGCCGTGCACCAGTACCAGTCGAATGCCCAGGCAGCCGAGTAGTGCAAGGTCGTGTACCAGGTTCTGGAAGTTGGGGTGGTCTACCGCCTCGCCGGGAATTCCAACCACAAAGGTTTTGCCGCGGTGCGCGCGAATATAAGGCGCGGCAAACCGGAACTGTCTGGCAAAACTTAAATGATCCTGTGTCATGGCTGTCTCCCGTGGGGCGCGTATTCTAGCGACAGGCCCGCCAGCTGGCTAGTTTCAGCCGCGCGGGTCGACGCAGTAGCTGTCGATCAGTTTGCTGTACAGCGCCACTGCCGGGTCGAGCTGGGCGCCGGGCAGGTATTCGTCTACCCGGTGAGCCTGCTTGATGGAGCCGGGGCCCATTACCAGGGTATTGGCTCCCAACGCCTTGAAGAAGGGGGCTTCGGTGGCGAAAGATACCGCCTGGGCAACCTGCCCGCTCAGGGCTTCGCTGATTTCTACCAGCTCCGAACCTTGCTCCTGCTCGAACGAATCCACGCCGGGGAACAGAGAAACCCGCTCGATACGACAACCCCATTTGGTTGCGGCAGACTGAGCCAGCTGGTCGATGCGCTCGCGCAACGGTTGGTTCAGCATGCCGGGCAGGGTGCGAAGGTCGAACTGAATTTCACACTGGCTGCAGATGCGGTTGGGATTGTCGCCACCGTGGATACAGCCCAGGTTCAGGGTGGGAACCTGCACGGCAAAACCGGAGTGTTTGTGTTGCTGTTGTAGCTCGGTGCGCAGCTGCAGCAGGTTGGCCATCAGGTCCTGCATTACCTCCATGGCATTCAGGCCCAGCGACGGATCAGAGGAATGCCCGCCCTGACCAGTCACGCGCAGGGCTTCCATCATGATGCCCTTGTGCATGCGAATGGGCTGTAAATCTGTCGGTTCGCCGATGATAACGGCGGCGGACCGGTGCAGGTGTTCGCGGCGAAGTGCACGGCCGCCCGTCATGGAGCTTTCCTCGTCGGCCGTTGCAATCACACTGACCGGTCGATCAAGCCGGTGTGGGTGAAGGCCGGCAAAGCACTGCAGCAGCACCGCAAAGAAGCCTTTCATGTCGGTACTGCCCAACCCCTGGTAGCCCAGGCTGGTTTCTGTCAGTGAAAAAGGGTCGGCGCTCCAGCGCTGCGGATCACAGGGCACCGTGTCGAGGTGGCCGGAAAACAGAATGCCGCCGGGCTTGTCCGGGCCAATGCTGGCATAGAGGTTGGCCTTTTCTGCCGCTGCGTCGAGCTGGTCAATTTGCACCTGAAAACCCAGGTCATCCAGCCAGTTGGCCAGCAGCTGTACTACCTCGATATTGCCCTGATCGATATCGGCCTGGGTCGAGCTAATAGAGGGCGCGGCCACCAGTTGACCAAGCGCTTCGGGTATTGGGGGACATTTGCCCAAACTCTTCACCTTCCTGGCTCAGGCCAGCTGTTGCTCGCCCTGTCTGTTCGACTTGGGCGCAATGGGGTAGTCTTTCATCTTTAACTACTATAAACCAAAGGCATTGCCTAATTGAAAACCGCGTCGCGATTGAAATCACTGAAAAGCATTGTTGAGGCATTGCAGGAAGATGGCCTGCTGAGCGAGGCCGATGCGGTGCGAGCCTCGGGCGGCTCGGTGAACTCGCATCCAGTGGAGGCACTGGCCAGCATGCAGTTGCCCGACCAGCGCAACCCGGGCAAAACCCTTCCCAGTGAAAGCCTCTCTCAGTGGTATGCGAAAGAAGCCGGCCTGGACAGTTATCACATCAATCCGCTCAAGGTAGCGGTTGACCAGGTAACCCAGGTGATGAGCTATGCCTTTGCCCAACGGCACCAAATTCTTTGCGTGGAGGTGCATCCCAACGAGGTTGTCATCGCCACCTCCGATCCATTCAAGGATGGCTGGACCACCAGCATTGAGCAAACCACCAAGAAGAAGGTCCGCAAGGTGTTTGTTGGCCCCGAGCTGATCAAGCGGTATCTGGTGGAGTTTTATTCCATTTCGCGTTCGGTGTCGGGCGCAGGTGAGGGCGGCGACAACAAGGGCGCCGCCTCTGCCATGAGCAGTTTTGAACAGTTGCTCGACCTGAAAAGTGACACCGAGGTAGGCGCCGACGACAAGCACATTGTGAATATTGTCGACTGGTTGCTGCAGTATGCCTTTTCCCAGCGCGCCAGTGACATCCATATCGAGCCACGCCGCGACACAGGCAACGTGCGCTTTCGTATCGACGGGGTGTTGCACGATGTGTACGACATGCCGCGCCACGTCACCAATGCCGTCACCAGCCGTATCAAGGTGCTGGGTCGCATGGACGTGGCAGAGAAAAGACGGCCGCAGGATGGGCGCATTAAAACCCGCAGCCCAAAGGGTAACGAGGTAGAGCTGCGATTGTCGACATTGCCCACAGCCTTTGGCGAAAAGCTGGTTATGCGCATATTTGACCCCGAGGTGCTGTTGCGCACCTTCCCGCAAATGGGCCTGACCGGAAAGGATGAGCAGCTCTGGACCGACCTGACTCACCGCACGTCCGGGATAGTATTTGTCACCGGCCCCACCGGGTCGGGCAAAACCACTACCCTCTATACCACCCTGCGGCAATTGGCCACGGCGGATGTGAATGTGTGCACTCTGGAAGACCCGATTGAAATGGTGGTCGACCAGTTCAATCAAACCCAGGTACAGCCCAAGATAGGCCTCGACTTTGCGTCAGGTATTCGCACGCTTCTACGCCAGGACCCGGACATCATTATGGTGGGCGAGATCCGCGATCTCGAAACCGCCGAAATGGCTACCCAGGCGGCGCTTACCGGCCACCTGGTGATATCCACCCTGCACACCAACGATGCTTGCTCGGCTGTTACCCGCCTGCTGGACCTGGGGCTGCCGGCGCACCTGATCCGCGTGACCATGAACGGCGTGATGGCGCAGCGCCTGGTACGCATGCTGTGCCCCTCTTGCAAGGAAGCTGTGAAACCCGAGGCCGACGCCTGGAATCAGCTGGTACGGCCATTCAAGGCCGATATGCCCGATAAGGTTTACCGAGCGGTGGGGTGCCTGGATTGCCGCAATACCGGCTATCAAGGCCGCGAGGGTATATACGAGTTTCTGCAGCCCTCCCGGGATACGCGCCGGCTGATCACCGAAAACTGCGACCCTGAAACACTGCAAATGCAGGTTTACCGCGAGGGTGGCCAGTCACTGCGAATGGCCGGTGCGAAAAAAGTAGCCGCCGGCAAAACCACCATTGAAGAGGTTCTGCGGGTGACGCCTACGGCCGAGGAATTTTAGGAAACCCGTTTGAACAATTATCGCTTTAAAGACCTGCCGGTTTGCCCGGACGACCCGATTCTTGAGTTGATGGTGCAGGCAGCCGCTGACAAAAATCCACACAAGGTTGATCTCAGCGCCGGCGTGTACAAGAACGATGCCGGCAAAACACCTATTCTGCAGGCGGTGCAGCAGGCCGAGGTGTTGCGTCAACAGAAGGAAGACACCAAGTCATACCTGGGTCTGGCCGGCGATTTGCGCTTCAATTCGCTGGTTGCCGAGATGGTGCTGGGCAAGGGGCACCCGGTATTTGCCGAGCAACGAGTCTGTACCCTGCAAACCACGGGCGGCTCGGGGGCTATTCGCATTGCTGCCGAACTGTTCAAGCGAATTCAGCGCGGTGCGCGGGTATGGGTAGGCAACCCGACCTGGGCCAATCACATACCTCTGCTGGCAGCGGCCGACCTGGAACTGCTCACCTATCCCTACTACCGGGTGGGTGAAGCGGGCGTGCTGTTCGGTGAAATGATGCAGGCCTTACAGGCGGCCGAGCCGGGCGACCTGGTGTTGCTGCAGGGCAGTTGTCACAACCCGTGCGGCGAAGACATGACCCACGACCAGTGGCGGCAGCTGGCCGACCTGCTGGTTGAGCGCCGCCTGGTGCCGCTGGTGGATGCCGCCTACCACGGCCTTGCCGAACCCATGGACCAGGACGCTTTCGGCTGGCGCCACCTGGCAAGCAGGGTTCCGGAAATGCTGATCGCCTGGTCGGGTTCGAAAAACTTCTCTCTTTATCGCGATCGCGCAGGCGCGCTAATCGCCATTGCGGCTACCCCCGAGCGCACCAAAGCCGTCATGACCAACCTGATGAATATAAGCCGGGTGGTGTACTCGGTACCGCCGGCGCACGGCGCCGCACTGGTGGCCGAGATTCTGGCCGACGAGCAGTTGCACACCATTTGGCAAGACGAACTGCTAACCATGCGCGAGCGAATCATTGGCGTGCGTGAACGATTTGCCGACGAGCTGGCGGCTGCAAGCGCATGCGATCGTTTCGAGTTTGTTCGCCACCAGAAAGGCATGTTCAGCTTTATGCCTCTTTCGTCAGAACAGGCTCAGGCGCTGAGGCGCGAACACAGCGTTTACCTGCTGGACTCGGGGCGAATCAATGTAGCCGGCATTACCGCATCATCGGCAGAGTATGTGGCGACAGCCATTGCCCGGGTGATCTGATCGGCAGCATGGTCTATTCATCCGTGGCCGAGAGCCAAGGCATTGAATCCAACAACGCGATTACGTAATCAAAGCTTTGCCAGTTGCCTATTGGTTGGCCCGTGCTGTCGAATAGGGCGTATTGACGCTGAAGAATAAGGCCGACACTGTGGGTACGTGTGCAAAGTGCAAC
The DNA here is from genome assembly GCA_937129725.1 of uncultured Cellvibrionales bacterium. Lineage (GTDB taxonomy): Bacteria > Pseudomonadota > Gammaproteobacteria > Pseudomonadales > GM7GCV1 > JABJGI01. Next base: position 11,514 of record CAKZNR010000182.1, read on the forward strand.
AGGCTGCTCGCTGACTTGGATATGCACTGTAGCAATTCCCAGGATAAAACCGGTCAATGCCGGGTCCGACCCCAGCACCAGCTGATTACGCAACCTATCCGCATTGTGAGTATTGGACTCAACATCGGTTGGTAAAGTGGCGCAGAGTGTTGAGTGCAGGTCTGGAATTCCAGCCCATTTTCGGTACTGCATCGCGCCAAAATCGGCAGCCATGGCAAGCCCCAAGTATAGCGTGAGAAAGCTGGCGCTCCAGACCAGCCCGCCCTTTCGCCCGCGGCTGCGGAAAAAATAAACAACGGCCCCTATCTGTACCTGCAGAAATAGTGGGAACAGCCACCAGCGCAGCGTCTGTTGGCGAATGCGGGCATCCAGCACGGCCCAGGCAATGCAAAGCGATATTTCCAGAAGATAAAACAGAATAAGAAAAGTTTTCTGGAACCTGTATTGGTAGAGCAACAGGTCGGATACCCAAAAAAACGGGGGAATGTTTGCCAGTATGACAGCACCTATAACCCACCTGGCGCTTTTCAAGCGCTTCGGATCTGGTCCGGTTTCGAGTTCCGCATCCATGGATATCGCCCTTTAATGGCTGCTGCTTCTAGCGCAGCGACAGAATTGCCCAGCCTTCCTTTTTTGCCTGCTCGGCCAGCTTCTCGTCCGGGTCTACCGCCACCGGGTTGGTGACCCGCGACAGCAGTGGCAGGTCGTTGTGCGAGTCGGAATAGAACCAGGCCTCATCCAGGTTTTCCCCTGGATTCTTTTTCAGCCACTCGCCCATGCATGTGACCTTGCCCTCGGCGTAACAGGGTGTGCCAATAAACTCGCCGGTATAGGTGCCTGCAATCACTTCGGGCTCGGAACAGATCAGGTCATCTATCTCGAACCGGTCGACAATCGGCTCGACAATAAAACGGTTGGTGGCAGTAATCACGGCAAGGCGATGGCCCAGTTTCCGGTGTTGCTCAACCAGGGCTTCAGCCTTCGGCAGCCAGATAGGTTCAATCGACTCGCGCATAAATTGTTCGTGCAGCTGGCGCAGTTGCGCGGCGGTGAAATAGGTCAGGGGTTCAAGCGCAAAGCGAAGGTAGGCATCCATGTCCAGTTCGCCGCGCAGGTAGTCGGCGTAATAAGCGTCGTTCTGCTGGCGAAATTCTTCGTCTTCCACGTGGCCGTGTTTTAGCAGAAACTCACCCCACAGGTGGTCGCTGTCGCCGGCAATCAATGTATTATCGAGGTCAAATAGTGCGAGAGTCATAGGTTACCTTTGCAATGAGCGGCCATTCTAACAGCAGTGTGCTGACACGCCGGCAATTGTTGGGCATGGATGGCAGCCATCTGGTGCAGGCAAGTGTGGGCCCCGCTGGCGCAACGGCCCTTCTGCACGCGGATGCGGCGCAAGCCTTTGCCGCCATGCGCGAAGCGGCACAGCAAGAGGGTATTGGCCTGAGTGTGGCAAGCGGTTTTCGCAGCTTTGACCGACAGTTGGCTATCTGGAATACCAAGGCGCGAGGTGAGCGGGCCTGCCACGATGACGCAGGCAATCGGCTCGACCTGGCCAGTATGGAGGCATGGGATGCGGTGCAGGCCATACTGCGTTTCTCTGCGTTGCCCGGCACGTCGCGTCACCACTGGGGCAGCGATATGGATGTTTTTGACGAGAAAGCGGTGCCGTGCGACTACCGGTTGCAGTTGGTAGCCGAAGAATACGCCGAACAGGGGCCCTTCCACGCAATGCACAACTGGCTGGAACAACGGGCCGGCGAATTCGGCTTTTTTCGTCCCTACCGGGAAGACCGCGGCGGCATTGCACCCGAGCCCTGGCATTTGAGCTATCGGCCGCTGGCAGAACAGTGCGAAAACGCGATGAGCGCGTCGCAATGGGCGCAGCAAACTGAAGCGGTTGATCTGGCGTATAAAGAAACGGTCATGGCAAAGCTGCATGACATCTTTGAGCGCTTCGTTCAAATCCCCTAACATGGCGCCTTTCCCCGAGGGCTGACAATGGCTTCACTGACAGCAGAAGAAATCTGGATCGAGATTCGCCGCGAGGCAGAGCAGGTTATGGTTGAGGAACCGGCCCTGGTGCCCTGGCTATCGCGATGCGTGATGCGGCACAAAATGTTTGAAGCCTCGCTCGCCTGTATTCTGTCCAACGAGCTTGCCACGCCCCAACTGCAGGCCGATGTGCTGAATCAGGTGGTGCGCGAAGCGGTGCAGAGCGCCCCGGCTATTCTCGATGCGGTGTTGACGGATTTGGCGGCTCACGTGGATCGCGACCCGGCGGCAGAGAGCTGGTTGAACCCCTTTCTATACTTCAAGGGCTTTCACGCCATGCAGGCCTACCGCATTGCCCACTGGCTTTGGACCCGCGATCGACGCAGCCTGGCGCGATTTATCCAGGCCCGCGGTTCGCAGGAGTACGACGTGGACATTCATCCCGCGGCCAGCATTGGCAAAGGCATTATGATCGACCACGCCACCGGCGTGGTGATTGGTGAAACCGCGGTGGTAGAAGACGATGTGTCCCTGCTGCACGGCGTCACCCTGGGCGGCACCGGTAAGGAAAGCGGTGACCGCCACCCGAAAATACGCCGCGGCGTGTTGATTGGCACCGGCGCAAAAATACTGGGCAATATCGAAATAGGCGAGGGTGCCAAGGTGGGTGCGGGTAGCCTGGTGCTTGACGCGGTTGCACCGCACACCACCGTGGCCGGCGTGCCGGCCAAACCGGTGGGTACCTGCAGCGAAGAGTCGCCCGCCCTGGGCATGCACCACGAACTGAACTAGCCTCACCCGGCGGGCTCGCTGCAAGATCGGTTGCTAGTGTTCTACCCCGAGGATAAGGAGTGTCTGACCCCGCAATGGGTTAGATGCTGATAGAGTCGGGCAAGGCCCTTCGGCTCGCTGTGCTCGCCCAGGACAACCATACCTCCTGCGCAGTATGCGCATTTATTGGTAATTTGGGGTGGTCCTTCGGCTCGCGGTGCTCGCTCAGGACAACCATACCCCCTGCGCAGTATGCGCAGGTTTATTGGTAATTTGTGGAGGTCCTTCGGCTCGCTGCGCTCGCTCAGGACAACCATACCCACTGCGCAGTATGCGCAGGGGGTATGGTTGACTTGCATCGCTTGTGCGTTGCACCGATAATGGCGCGCTGTTTTTAATCCCCACCATTGCAGAGATACAGGCCCCATCATGAGAATTGAAGCCATTGCCACCGGCAATAACCCACCCGAAGATATCAACGTAATTATTGAAGTGCCCGTGGGCGGCGAGCCCATCAAATACGAGATGGACAAGGCTTCAGGGGCCCTGATGTTGGACCGCTACCTTTACACGCCGATGCGCTACCCCGGCAACTATGGCTTTGTGCCCCACACCCTGTCGGACGACGGTGACCCCATCGATGTGCTGGTTGCCAGTACCCGCCCGATTATCCCCGGTGCGGTTGTGAACTGCCGCCCAATCGGCGTGCTTGTGATGAGCGACGAAGCTGGCCAGGACGAAAAGCTGCTGGCAGTACCAAGCTCCAAGCTGACACGACGCTACGATAATGTGAAGTCCTACAGCGACCTGCCATCCATAACGCTGGAGCAAATCGAACACTTTTTTGCCCACTATAAAGATCTGGAATCGGAAAAATGGGTGAAGATCGACAACTGGGGCGACGCAGACGAAGCCAAACGCTTGATTAAAGAAGCCGTCGATCGCGCGGCGCAAGCCGGAGAGTAAACTCCAAGCACGTTAAAAAGCCCGCTTTTGCGGGCTTTTTTGTTTCAGCAGAAAGCCGACGTCAGCTGCACTCGCAAGGCTGGTAATGGCTGCCACCCCGACAAGCATATCTATCCTTGACGCCTTTACCCGAGTTTTGCGCGAATGCTCTGCTCGATACTGTCGGCATCCAGGCCGGCCTCGCGCAGCAGGTCACTGCGGCTGGCCTGCGACTGAAAGTAGTCGGGCAGGCCGAGACAAAGCGCTGCGGCGCGAAGGTTTTCGCGTGACAGGTATTCCAGCACGGCACTGCCTGCGCCACCGGCCACCACATTTTCTTCCAGCGTAACCAGAAGGTCGCAGCTGTTCGCCAATTGGCGAATCAGGGCTTCATCCAGCGGTTTGGCGAAGCGCATATCGATCATCCAGGCATCGATTTTTTCGGCCGCTTCCAGCCCGGCTGCAGCAATGGTGCCGAAGGCCAGAATGGCGATTCGTTCGCCCTCGCGCACAATTCGACCCTTGCCAATTTCGATGCGATCCAGCCCCGGTTCGATGTGTGCACCCGGACCGGTGCCGCGCGGATAGCGAACTGCCGCCGGGCCGCTGTGATGGTAGGCCGTGTTGAGAGCCTTGCGGGTTTCGTTTTCGTCTGACGGTGTGAATAAAACCATGTTGGGCACGCAGCGCAGGAAACTGGTGTCGAACATGCCGGCGTGAGAGGCGCCGTCTTCGCCCACCAGGCCGGCGCGGTCCATGGCAAAGGTAACGTCCAGGTTTTGCAGGCAAACATCGTGAATAAGCTGGTCGTAGCCCCGCTGCAGGAAGGTGGAGTAAATGGCCACCACAGGTTTCAGGCCTTCGCAGGCATAGCCGGCGCCCAGGGTAACCGCGTGCTGCTCGGCAATGCCCACATCCACATAGCGGTCGGGGAACGCCTTGCTGAATTCCACCATACCCGAGCCTTCGCGCATGGCCGGGGTAATGCCAACCAGTCGGTTGTCATGGCCCGCCATGTCACACAGCCATTGACCAAACACATCCTGGTACTTGGGTTTGCTTGGGCTGCTGACCTTTTGTACCGGCGCCGGGTCGATTTTGGCCAGGGCGTGGTAGCGAATCGGATCTTCCTCGGCGGGAGTAAAGCCGCGGCCCTTTTCTGTTACCACGTGCAGCAGCACCGGTTCGCTAAGGCTGTAGAGGTTTTGCAAGGTGTCCACCAGGTTGGACATGTTGTGGCCGTCAATGGGCCCGATGTAGTTGAATCCCATTTCCTCGAACAGGGTACCCGGAGACACCATGCCCTTCATGTGCTCTTCGGTTCGACGCACAAACTCGGAAGCGGGAGGCACGTGGGACAGCACCTTTTGGCCCTCGCGCCGTATCTGGTTGTATAGCCGGCTGGCCCAGATGCGTGAAAAGTAGGACGACAGCCCGCCCACATTTTCGGAGATCGACATGCGGTTGTCGTTCAGTACCACCAGCATGTCGGCGTCTGAACCGGCTGCGTGGTTCAGCGCTTCGAAGGCCATACCGGCTGTCATGGCGCCATCACCGATTACGGCGCAATGCTTGGCGGTTTCGCCTTTTTGCCGCGATGCCAGGGCCATGCCCAGCGCCGCGCTAATGGAGGTGCTGGAGTGACCCACGCCAAAGGTGTCGTAGGGGCTTTCGCCGCGCTGGGGGAAGCCCGACAGGCCGCCGCGTTGGCGCAGGGTAAGAATGCGGTTTTTGCGGCCGGTGAGAATTTTGTGCGGGTAGGCCTGATGGCCCACATCCCAAACAAGTTTGTCTTCCGGTGTATTCAGAACATAGTGCAAAGCCAGTGTTAGCTCGACCACTCCCAGCCCGGCGCCAAAGTGGCCTCCGGTTTGGCCCACTACATAAAGCAGGTATTCGCGCAGTTCATCGGCCAGCTGCGGCAAGTCTTTCTCGTCGAGCTGGCGCAAATCGGCTGGCGTATCTACCTGGTCGAGCAGCGGCGTGTCGGGTTGCTGCTGGGGAATTTGCTGGAAGTTTTTCATGGCGGCAGTCTAATGCATCCTTTGCACAATAAATTCGGCCAGGCATTGCAGAGTAGCGGCCTCACCAGAAAAACACTCAAGCCCGTCCAGCGCCAGTTGGTGCTGCTCGGCCAGCGCCGTCTGGGCGCCATCCATGCCCAGTATGGCCACGTAGTTGGGTTTGTCGTTGGCAATATCCGAGCCGCTGGTTTTTCCCAGTACTTCGGTGGAAGACAGGCTGTCGAGCATGTCGTCGCGAATTTGAAACGCCACGCCCAGGGCCGAGGCATACTGATCAAGGCCATGCAGTTGACTGATTGACGGATTACCCGAGCTGACGGCGCCCATCATGACGCTGGCGCGAATCAGCGCGCCGGTTTTGCGGCTGTGCATTTGCTGCAGCTCTGCCTGTGAGGGTTGCGAGCCCACCATTTCAATATCCTGAGCCTGGCCGCCTACCATGCCGCGAGCGCCGGCCGCCTCGGCCAGATATCGTTGGCAGCGCAGAAGACGGGGCGATTGCCCGGGAGCCTCGGCAATCACCTGGAAAGCCAGCGCTTGCAGCGCGTCGCCGGCAAGAATTGCCGTGGCTTCGTCAAAGGCGACATGGGTAGTGGGCTTGCCGCGGCGCAGTTCGTCGTTGTCCATGCTGGGCAGGTCATCATGAATCAGCGAGTAGGTGTGCATCATTTCAAGGGCGCAGGCCACGTGCAGCAGCGTTTCGCCAGCTTCGCCAACCGCCTCGGCGGCACCATAGGCCAGCAGGGGACGCACGCGCTTGCCGCCAGCACTTACCGCATATTTCATGGAATCGCGCAGTCGACCTTCGTGGGTTAGTTCGTCAATCAGTTGCAGGGTGCGCAGCTCGCAGCTGTCGCGAAAGTCCTGTGCGCCTTCGGGCAGGGAAAAACTCATATCGGCAGATGCTTACCCTTGGGGTTCGCCGGGGGCTTCCCCGGGTTCGGCACTGGCGTTTTCAATGCGCAGCTGAGCCTGATCCAGCACCTTTTGGCACTGGCGAGCAAGGCGAACGCCCTGTTCGTAGGCCTTGAGCGAATCTTCCAGGCTGAGTTCGCCGCTTTCCAGGCGTTCAACCAGGGCTTCCAGTTCAGCCAACTGCTTTTCAAAATTCAGGTCGTCGCTTTGCTCACTCATGGGGTAATGGCCCTTGGTCGGGGTCGCCAAGTTTACCCCCCGTGCACAGGGGGTCAATCGCGGATTTCATTGCATTGACATATCCGCGAGTTAGGTTGACAGCCATACCCTTAGGGTCGAGAATTCACGCAGGTTTCACTAGGAGAGCCGCTTTCCATAGCATTCGCGCCGGCAAGCAGTTTATTTCGGGGCATCGTCATTCGATCGCCCGGGTCTTTTTCTCCTCCAAATTCTGTCATTTTCACTGTTTCAATTTTCCTTTCTTCCGTGCGAGTTGCGCACAGAAGAGCTTTTCTAATGATCGAATAATCTGTGGGTGTAGCTAGTTTATGGAAGCGCAAATTCTGCGATTGAACATATCCGGGCAGCCGGTTGAATGGCTCAACTGGCAGGAAGCTGTGACTCTGGTGGCACGCGAGGCGGTAGCCTGGACTCTGGGTGACCCGGTGCGAGCCGTTTGCGGAGGGGTTTCCCGAATTAGCGGGCAGCGCTCGCGCATCGAGCTACCCAGTATGCTGGCTTGCGAGGGGCACTCGGTAGTGCGTCACCGCAGCAACTATCCTCTATCGAACCGAACCCTGTTTGCACGCGATGGCTATATCTGTATGTACTGTGGCAAAGAGCACTCTGCCGCACAGCTAACCCGCGATCATATTGTTCCGCGCTCGCAGGGTGGGCTGGATAGCTGGGAGAATGTGGTTGCCGCCTGCCGGCGTTGCAACCAGCACAAGGGTGACCGCAGTCTCGAGTCGCTTGGCATGCAGCTGCTGGCGCTGCCCTACCGCCCCAATCTGGCCGAGTACCTGGCGCTGGTGAATAACCGGCGTATTCTGGCCGACCAGATGGAGTTTCTCAGCGGGCAGTTCTCGAAAAACTATCGCAAGGTCGAACTGGCCTAGATGGTTAGCAGGCAGACGGTTGCAATAACCGGGGCCAACAAGAGATTCAGTACAAACCCTTCGCGAGCCATGTGAGCGGTGCTGACCGCACCGGTTCCGTAGGCAATTGCGTTTGGCGCGGTGGCAACGGGCAGCATGAATGCACAGCTGGCCGAAATGGCCGCCGGAATCATGAGCAGTTCAGGGCGCATATCACCGGCAATGGCTGTGGCTCCCAGGATGGGCATCAGCAGGGTGGTGGTGGCTGTGTTGGAAGTAACCTCGGTGAGCATGGTTACCGTTAGACAAACCAGCAACAACAAAAGCCAGAGCGGCATTGCAAGGGCTGCCGACAAACTACTGCCAATCAGTTCAGCCAGCCCGCTGGTTTGAAATCCAGTTGCCAGGGTGATGCCGCCGGCAAACATCAACAGCATGCCCCAGGGAATATCGCTGGCCCACTTCCAGTCCAGCAGCTGGCCGCCTTTACCGGACGGCACCAGAAACATGGCCGCTACACCCAGCAGTGCCACGGTAGAATCGCCCACCGTTGACACTCCCAGCAGGCCGGACCAACCGCCCAGCGGCTCGGTGCGAAAAATCCATAGCGCCACAATGGCACCAAAAATAGTTAACACGCGAGACTCCTCGCGGCGCCAGGGCTCGGCCTGATGAAGCTCCATCGCGCAAGTGGGTTGTACATCGCGTGCCAGCCAAACCGCCGCGAGTGGCAAGCCAACCAGTACCACCGGCAAGCCGGTTCGCATCCATTGCAGGAAGGCGTACTCGTTGCCGCTGACCTGCTGGTAGATGCCGGCAAAAATAATATTGGGCGGGGTGCCAATCAGGGTGGCGATACCGCCGATGGAGCAGGCGTAGGCGATTCCCAGTACCACCGGAATGCGCAGGTCTTCCTCCTGAAGCTGGCCGACTGCCGCCAGTGCGATGGGCATCAGTATCAGGCAGGTGGCCGTATTGCTTATCCACATGGAAAGCAGGGCGCCAGCAGCCATAAAGGCGTATACCACGCGTTTGCCGCCGCGGGAGCCAATCAGGTGCAACAGGTAAAGGGCGATACGCCGGTGTACGCCGGATTTTTCCAAACCTTTGGCCATCATGAAGCCGCCCATCAGTAGCAATATGGTGTGGCTGCCAAGCCCGGCTGCGGCTTGGGTATGTGGCATTACCCCGAACAGCGGCAAGGCAACAAAGGGAATCAGAGAGGTGGCCGGAATGGGCATTGCCTCAGTCATCCACCAAAAGGCAGTCAGGCTGGCGGTTGCGGCGGTTACGGCCATGGCATGAGGGTGACCACCCGCCATCATCAGCCCGTATGCCATCGCGGCGAGTACCGGCCCGGCTAACAGGAAGTGCGGTTTTGCTGGAGTGCCTTTCATGCCCTCGGCAGTTTTTAGCTGTCTCCGGGCAGAGCTTACCCTGTGCTGCGCCGATTGGCATCCGCCGCAGGGTGTTGGGCTGGGCAGGCCGTGCGCTTGCTTGCCGGCACTAGCATCACCGGCTAGTCAACGGATAGACTGGCGCTGAAGGTAGGGGGAAGACAATTTGGAACTGCTGGAAACTTTTTACACCCGGGTAGTGCCCATATTTCTGATCACCGTAATGGTGGGTATGGGGCTTACGCTGACGCTGCGCCATTTGCGCGATGTGTTCGCGGCGCCGCGCGCCATGCTGACGGGCCTGACGGCACAAATGCTTGGCCTGCCGTTCATTGCCATCACGCTGGGGTTTGTGTTTCAAAGCCCGCCAGTGATTGCCGCCGGAGCGATTATTCTCAGCGCCTGCCCGGGCGGTGTTACCTCCAATGCCTATACCTTTGCCAGCCGGGCAGACACCGCCCTGTCGGTTTCCCTGACTACGGTAACCAGTTTGATTACCGTGGTGACCATTCCGCTGGTTACGCTGCTGGCCATGAAGCTGCATTTCGAAGCAGCTGACATACCCGCCATTCCGGCCGGACAGATGATGCTGACCCTGGCCAAGCTGACGGTAATTCCCATCGCAGTGGGCATGACCTTCCGGGCAATTTGGCCAACTCTGGCGCAGAAAGTAATCGAGCCTTTGCGCACCGCAACCCTGTGGCTGCTGATTCTGATTGTGGTTTACGGAACCTGGTCAGCCTGGGACACCATTCGCGAGAATTTCTTTCAGGCCGGCTTGTTGATGATTGCCATTAATCTGGCTGGCATGGGCTTGGGTTACCTGATTGGTCGATGGCAGAAGTTGCCGGTGCCCC
>CAKZNR010000183.1 GCA_937129725.1 uncultured Cellvibrionales bacterium
CGGAACAGGGGCAAAGGGCAGAGAGTGATGAATCGCCGGCGAACAGCAGTTTTGATACCTACGTGCCCAGCGAGAGCATCGCCGAAGACTTTGCTGTGCCCTTTCCCGTTGATATTTAGGCGTAAACCACCGGAACCTGTATGAAACTTGGATTGCAACGCGAAATCGTTTTTCAGCTGGGCGCATTAATGGTGTCTTTCCTTCTGGTCCATTCCTTCTACACCGCGGTGGTCAGACCTGCTGCCCAGGAAGACCTTGCGCAGCAGGCCGCATTGTTGGAAGCCGGGCAAACACCCGAACAACGTTCTGTCTGGGTGGTTGTCAAGGATTTTGAACAGGAAACCTGCTTCGTGTTGATGTTCTGGGCGCTATCCATCATGGGCTACAAGGCAGCACGAAATATTGGCGAACAGCGTATTCTGGAACGCGAGCTGGTTCCGCTTGCTGAAGGCAGCAAAATCTTGCCGGAAGACGCCCGGCAACTGGCGCGCCCGATTGAATCGATGCCGGAAACAGCGCAGGACTTTCTGCTGCCAAGAATCATGCTGGTCGCTTTGCAACGTCTTTCTACAGGAGCCTCGGTTCAGGAAATATCCGAATCGGTTCGAGACGAGTGTGAAACCGAGTCGCAACGTCTCGATTCGGAGCTTTCGATGATTCGATACATTGCCTGGGCGATTCCCTCGATTGGCTTTATCGGAACGGTGCGTGGTATTGGCGATGCGTTGGCCAACGCACACGAGGCGGTTGAGGGCAATATCGCCGGTGTCACCGCCAGCCTGGGCGTGGCCTTCAACTCCACATTTATCGCGCTGCTCATCAGTATCCTCATTATGTTTTTCTCTTACCAGCTAACGCTTCACCAGGAGCGACTGGTTCTGCAGGCACAGCGCTATTGCGATCGCCATTTGTTGCGCAAGATAAAGGGCTAGCCCATGCTTCTGGATATCAATGACCGTGCATTGAAACTGTTGCCGGGCGACAGCTCTGGCTCGGCTGGTGTTTTTGCCCAGGATGCCTCGGGCAGCAGGTTCGGAAATCATGCGCTGCAGCGGTTGAGACTCAGCCCAACCGAGTGTGAGGACCGGTTCTGGCGCGATCTCGGCACACAGCCACCCGGAAAAAGTTTGCCGGGCATAAGGCACAATGCAGATCTGGCCTGGCAGCATTTGAGAGCGATCGCAAGCGAGCAGGTTTCACAGATACAAACCGTTGCGCTTCCAGCTCACTACAACCGCGAACAGGCCGCCCTGCTCTCCGGTATTCTGCAAAACCTGGGTTCCGAAGGGGTCACTCTGGTGAACCGCTCGCTGCTCTGCCTGGCGGCGTCAGGCGATGCAAAATGGCATTTCGACCTGCAGTTGAACCAGGGGGTACTGGCGCAGGCGGAACGCGAGGGACAAACACTGCGGCTTGGCCCTGTTCGCGAGTATCCGGGCTTGGGCTTGCTAAACCTGGTAGATTCGCTCACCAGAACGGTGCAACAGGTTTTTATTGATAAGACCCGATTCGACCCTTTACACCTTGCCAGCTCGGAGCAGCAGCTGTTCCTGCAATTGCTGGAGTTGCTCGAAAGATCCGTAGAGGATCGCCAGGAAATCAGTATCCAGGTGCAGGAGGGTCGCTACCAGGTTGAGATAACCCGGGCGCAGCTGGAGCAGGCTTGTGAAACCTGGCTGACCCCACTACAGAAGGATGCTTCTGGCGCAAAGATTCTTCTCGACAACAGCTTTCCCATGTTAACCGGGCAACTCGATGCGCAAGTTATCGGTGATGCCGATATCGCCTCTTGCTGGCTCGAATGGGGTCCCGAATTGGTTGCCGACATGGGCTTTCACCAGGCCACTGCCCTGCAGGTCAATAAGTCTCCTGTCACAGATGTCGATACCAGCCCAGACAACTCCGAACCAGCTTCCGTCATGGCAGCCTCAGCCGCAACCCATTCAGAGCCCCGGGCTCAGGTAACTCATGCCCTTTTGCGCGGAGAAGCCTGGCCGCTGGAAGGCCTGGCGCTCAGGCAAGAAAATGGCCAGCTAAGCCTTAGCCAGAACTTTGATATTTCAGGCCTGCTGGCGCGCTTTAGCGAAAGCGACAGGTCAATCTACCCGCAGCCGGCCAGTTCCCTGCGGCTCAATGGAGCGCCGCTACGAGAGCCTGCTGCCATTGGTGCCGATGACTTGCTTACCTGTGATAGTGCGGTGGGAACCCTGCATTTCATTCGGGTGAAGAAGTTTGGCAACGCGTCGCCGTAGGCCCAGCACCTTTAGCCTGGCTTTCCTGGACATTATGTCTTGTGGCCTTGGGGCAACGGTGCTGTTGTTCCTTATCGTACGCCACAATTTCGACCCTCTTACGACAGTTCCAACGGATTTGCGCAGCGAAACCAATCTGCTTGCCGAGGAAATCCAGGCCGGCGAAGAAAACCTGCTGGCAATTCGCAACAGCCTGCGAGAGGTTAACGATGAATTGGCGGTTGCCGAAGGTCTGGCCGATCGTATTCAGAGCGAAATAGATGCACTAATGGAGTCGATTGCCCAGCTCGACCCCGAAGCCTCCGCCGGCCTGGATGCCTTGCAACAGCGCATCGCCGAGCTGGAGGCCCAGCGGGATCTGCTGCGCCAGGCAGGCGGCAGTCAGGTTCGCCAATTTGTAGGCGACGGCCAGCGCCAATATCTCAGCGGCCTGAATATGGGTGGCCGGTTTAACCTCATCCTGCTCGATGTTTCTGCCTCTATGCTCGACTCCACACTGGTCAATATCTTGCGTCGCAGAAACATGGACGAAGCGACCATGCGATCTGCGGCAAAATGGCAGCAGGGCCTGAGTATTGCGGAATGGTTGGTGGCCAACCTGACACCGGATACTGCCTATCAGGTGATGCTGATGAGCGAAACAACTCGTCCGGCATTGCCTGCTTCGAATGCAGAGTGGCTCAGCACCTCGGATTTATCGCAGCTCGACCAGGTGATTGATTCCATGCGTGACACCACTCCTGCTGGAGGCACCAGCCTGCATCGTGCCTTTGCGGCCGCCAACCAACTTTCACCCAGGCCTGACAATATCTTTCTGATTACGGATGGTTTGCCTACGATCGGCGCTGAAGTGCCTTCCGCAAATACGGTCAGTTCAGATCGTCGTATTACCCTGTTTAATCAGGCTGTTGACCAGCTACCACGCGGGGTTCCGGTAAACACAATGCTTTTGCCATTGGAGGGCGATGCCTGGGCTGCGGGGGCCTATTGGCGGCTGGCGGTGCAAACCGGTGGCGCGTTTCTGACACCAACAGGAGACTGGCCATGATTCGTCGGCGACCTGGCGAGGATACCAATATCTCGTTTTTGGATGTGATCTGTTGCGGTTTTGGTGCCATCGTACTGTTGCTGGTTATCGTGCAAAATCAGGCGCCCGAGGTGCTTGAAGCGGCTGATACCGCACAGAGGTCACAAATCAGGGACATGCAGCTTGAACTGTTCGAGATTCGCGGCGAGATTGAGCGCATGCAACGTGAACTCATCAGCAAGCAAGAGCAGCTAGGCCTGGTGCAAAGCAATGTGGCGATTCTGCGCCAACAGCAAGAACGTGCCACACAGCAACTGGCAGATCTGCAAGCCGAGAACGAAGCAACCGCGGGGCCGCGCGGTGAAATGATGTTGGCGCTGCAGGAATTGACCGACGAAATGCGACGCCTTTACGCCGATTATCAAAAAAACACGAATTACATTGGCGGCATCCCGGTCGATTCTGAATACATCATTTTCATAATCGACACCTCGGGCAGCATGTATACCTACGCTTGGAACCGGATGATCGACGAAATTGTCGGCATCCTGGATATCTACCCCAGTGTTCAGGGCATACAGATCATGAACGACATGGGCCAGTACATGTTTACAAGCTTCCGCGGGCAGTGGATACCCGACTCCCCTGCGCGCCGCGATATTATTATTTCGCAGCTTCAAACCTGGCAGCCGTTCAGCAACTCGAGCCCGGTGGAGGGTATCCAGGCGGCTATTCGAACTTTCTATCAGCCGGATCGTCAAATCAGTATCTATGTGATGGGTGACGATTACTCGGGCCAGTCGTTGACCACTGTTTTGCAAACGGTTTACGAGCTTAACCGGCAGAACGCCAACAGCGAGCCCATGGTGCGCATACATGCATTGGGGTTTCCGGTGCTGTTTGCGGTGAACGAAACAGTGAGGGCTTCTCGGTTTGCAGCCTTGATGCGTGAAATGGCACAACAGAATATGGGTTCGTTTGTCGGGCTGAATGACTACAGGTAACGCAATGAAAAACCTCTTCGCACTTCTGCTTGTGTCTGCTCTTTTAGGTTGCTCTACCACGCACCTGATCGAAGTTGATTTCCCTGCCCCGCTGGTTCCGGCTTTACCGGTGGAAGCCCGCGGAGTCTTTAGCGAGGAATTCAGCAATTATCGCTTTGAGCAAACCGAAGATGACCGCAGCGATATGACAGTTATCCTGGGAGAGGCGCACACGGACTTGTTTCGAACCATCTTTGTCGTCATCTTTGACAACTACACCGAGGCTGGCGAAGCGGCGAGCGGTCTCACTTTGCAGCCTGAATTGCTCGCATTTCAGTACGCACTGCCCGGCGAAACCGGGTCCAATTTTTACGAGGTTTGGCTCAGGTACCGCCTGCAAGTAAGGTCGGGCGAGCAGCAGGTAGCCGATTGGCAGCTCAGCGGGTACGGCAGAGCCGCAAATGAAACCATGCAAACCCAGGGTGCCGGGGTAAATGGCGCAACCGAGGAAGCCCTGCGAGACATTGGTACGCAGCTTGCAATCGGTTTTGCTCAGCAGACGGATATTCAGGCCTGGTTGAGGGAGCAGAATCCCTGATGGCCCCTTTGCGATCCATATCGATCTTGCTGGGGTTACTGCTGGGTACCGGCTGCAGTTCTGTGACCATCGATCAGATGCGACTGAGCGATACCAGTATTGATATCGACAATGAAACGGTGGTGGTGTTGGGTCGACAGCACTCCGCCGCCTACGAAGCTGAACGCGACCTGGTGAATTGCGTTGCGTCAGAACTATCCTTTGGTACGTCTGGCATGCAAGTCATTGCCGAGGAAGAATTTGTGAACCAGCTCTATCCCTGGTTCGAACCGCGTACGGCTCCCCTCTCACTGGAACGTTTCGGCATGCTGCTAAAAAACGGCATGTTGCAGGAAGCAATCGATCAGTACGCCATTCGCTACATTATCTGGATAGAGGGAGCCACCGAGCGGGTTGATTCGTCCGGAGGCCTTAGTTGCTCTATTACGGCAGCGGGCGGCGGCTGCCTTGGTATGGGAATCTGGGAGGATGAGGGAAGTTACGAAGCCAGTATTTGGGATTTTCAGGAGATGCAGGAATCGGGGCGCATATCTGCTGATAGCCGTGGCACCTCCTATATGCCGGCAGTTATTGTGCCCATCCCTCTGCTTGCCATGGTGCAAACCGATACCTGCCGCGGGCTTGGCAAACAGATCCAGAATTTTATCGTCAGTGGGTAGCCCGATGAGCCTGCGGCGTAGCCTCACAATCCTGCTGCTCTTCTGGGTCACGCATTCTGACGCGCAAACGCGTGCCGAGGAAACGGGCCGCGAACTGCACGAAGAGCTTTTGCAGAGCGAGCGTTTTTACTCGGACGAAGCACTGAACCAGTACGTAAACCGGATTGGTCAAGAACTGGTGCAGGCCAGCGGTTTCGACGAGTTCGACTTCAAGTTTTTCGTTATCGACGATGAAACCGTGAACGCCTTCGCCTTGCCAGGCGGATATATCTATCTGCATCGCGGCCTGATGACCTACATGACATCGGAAGCGCAACTGGCGGCTGTGCTGGCGCACGAGATTGCCCATGTCACTCTGGAACATCACAGGCGACAACAAACGGCGTCCCGGCTGGGCTCCTTTGCCGCATTTGCTGCCTCGGTTGCCACCTGGAATTCAAATGTAGGTGAGGCGGTCAATATCTGGAATGCAGCGAGAATAAGCGGCTTTGGGCGGGATATGGAGCTGGAAGCCGACGAACGCGGTGCGGCTTATATGTACAGCGCCAGCTACGATCCCCAGGCCATTATTGAAATGCTCAGCACGCTGAAAGACCACGAAACCCTGATGCGCAGTGAAGCACGGGCGGCTGGTGCATCCGCATCCGTTTACCATGGGGTTTTTGCAACCCACCCGCGCAGCGATCAGCGTTTGCGGGAGGTGATCGCCCAGGCAGGAACGCTGCTACCCGGCGAAGCCTTTGTCGGGCGCGACGAGTATCGACGGGTCATGGAGGGTACTACCTTTGGCCCTTCGCTGAACTCCAATGCACCGCCCGGCATGGTGCGCTACGTGCACAAGGGCTTGGCGATTACTTTTCTCCATCCGGCAGACTGGCGCCGCACTACCCAGGGATCCACCATTTTGGTTGCCGCGGTAGATCAGGACGCCAGTTTGCAATTGTCAGTAACCACCCTGGAGCAGCCCGACTCCAGTGCGCATGACTTGCTTCTTACCCACTTCGGGGCCGAGCGCTTGAGCGACGCGGACAAGCTTTACACAAACCTTGACGAGACCGAGGCGGTCACAGGTCTGATAGAGACAGACTCGGGGCGTTTTCGTGTTGCCGGAATCAAGCTGGGCAGCTACTTCTATCAATTCGAGGTGCTTTCACCGGCCGATGCCGGCGCTGAAATAGACACGACTATGCTTGCAATCATGCAGTCTTTTCGTCGAGCCAGTGAGAGCGATTTACCTCCCGAGCGGGAACTCAGCATCTATTATCGCCGGCTCGAACCCGGTGAAACCTTTGCCGAGCTGGCATCCAGTTCCGTGCTGGGAGCGCGGGGCGAGTCGATGCTCAGGCTCATTAATGGCTATTACCCGTCCGGCGAAGCGCCACCAGGCACCTGGATGAAGCTGGTCGAATAGCATCTTGCGCAGTCAGGGAGGACGAAATGCAGGAACAGGCAAATCAGAACACCAATACCTTTGCGGGTGGCAATCAGGTACTGCTAAACCTGGTGAGGCACCCGCTTCTACTAATCGAGCTGGCCCAGTTGGGTCAGTCCTCTACCGCGAGGCTACTGTGGGCCAATGCGGCAGCCTCCGCATGGATGCAGCTGGATACCGGGCAGGTATTGGGAGAGGATATCCATACTTTGTCACCCTTTGTCACCAACCCGGGGTTGCTAACGGGCTTGCTGGAATGCGATAAATCACTGCAGCACAACCCTCTGGTGCCGGTGGAAGTCCGGCCAGGCGAGAGGCTCTGGATGCGTTGTCGTTCAATCAGAGTGGGTCGGCCCGAGCGAAATCTGTGGGCGATTTACCTTGAGGATCACACCGGGCTCGAAAGCTGTCGCAGACAGTTGGCGAAGGCACCCTACCGCGACTCGCTTACCGGCCTGAAGAATCGTACATCCCTGTTGGAAACCCTGCAGAACTTGCCGGCCGCCGTTCACCAATGTCATCTCACGCTAAGCCTGTTTCAGCTGGAAGCCATCGAGGCACTTGAAATGTCTCTGGGAGTGCGGGGATACGAAGACTTGCTGCTGCAGGTAGCTCAGAGATTTCAGCGTCACGCGGAAGGAACCCACTATTATCTCGGCCATGGCCTGTTTGCCCTGTTAAAAAAAGAGCCCGACCTGATACAGGAGGCGCACTCGAGTCACACCGGCCTGATTCGGTCCAGTCTGTCTGAACCCTATAAGAGCCGCCATCAACAGCTGCGATGTGGTTTTAGAACCGGTAGCGCAGCGTATCACAGGGAGAAAACCTGGAGCGCGGACATGTTGCCTGCTATGGCCAGTGAGGCGCTGCGGCAATCCCGGCCGCATCACTCTGACTGCCTGTCGGAATCGGAAGAGAGGGAGTACCGACACTACAGCGGCGTTGGACTGGAGCTGGTGCGCCTCAATCGGCAGATTCGCTTCGGCAATCACTACCAGTGCCAGATTGATCTCGAAACCGGGTCTCTGCTGGGCTTTGAAATTCTGGGTAGATACGAGATGCCAAAGGACAACCCCGGCAGTCGTCTATCGCCTGAACGATTTTTCGCACTGGCACGAAACCTGAACCTGCTGGCAACGCTGGACATTCAGCTATTGCATCGTTTTCTTGGCGAAATCGGTAATTTGAGAGCCGATCCTTTACTTGGCTTTTCGGTCAACGCGCTTCCGAGTTCTCTTGAGGACGCCGCGTATGTGCAGGCATTGATAGATACGTCCGTGAAGCTTGGCTGCCGCAGGTCACTTGAAGTAGAGATAACCGAGCACGAGCTGGCAGGTGACAGCCAGCGCCTCAAAAATTCTATGCAGAGGTTGCGCGAGGCCGGCATTGGCATTGCCCTGGACGAT
>CAKZNR010000184.1 GCA_937129725.1 uncultured Cellvibrionales bacterium
GAAGCCGATCAGGAAGGCAGCGATAAAGGGCAACGAATCAATCAGCTTTCTGCTCCAGTTGCTCGGCGTTTGAATCACGCGAATTGGCGGTCTCATCGTCAAACAGGGGGTCAGAGCCATGGCGCTCAAGATCGTCAAACTGACCAGATCGCGCTGCCCAGACGAAGACTCCGAGAATGACCAAAGCCAATACGATGGCAACGGGAATCAAAATGGCCAGACTTTCCATACCTTCCTCATGCCTGCCGGCTTGAAATTCGGGTCAGACGGGTTGCGTTAAGTACCACAATCAGGCTGCTCAATGACATACCAATAGCCGCC
Source organism: uncultured Cellvibrionales bacterium (assembly GCA_937129725.1). GTDB lineage: Bacteria > Pseudomonadota > Gammaproteobacteria > Pseudomonadales > GM7GCV1 > JABJGI01. Next base: position 322 of record CAKZNR010000184.1, read on the forward strand.
AGCCAGGGCGGAACATAGCCCAATGCAGCCAGGGGAATGGCCGAGAAATTATAAACCAGGGCCCAGCTAATATTTTGACCTATTACCCGGCGAACCTTTTCAGCGTGCAGCAACAGCTTCTCGACCGCTCGCAGGTCACCGCTTGCCAGCCCAATATCGGTTCGTGAACGCACCAGTTCCGGGGCATCCGCAAGGGTCAAGCTTATATCTGATTGGCCAAGAGCCGGCAGATCATTGATACCATCGCCAATGTAGAGGGTGACCGACCGGTCAGCACCAGGCCGCAAAGATTCCAGCTTCTGCTGCGGCGACATGCCACCATGAGCCTCTGAAATACCCAGCTCGCGGGCAACCTGCTGAACCCGGGACGATGGGTCACCGCTGAGCAGGCAAAGATCTATGCCACGGTTTTTTATGGAATCTACCAGAGACCTCGCAGAGGGACGCAGGGGATCGTGCAGGCAGAACCTCGCCTGCAACTGTCCTTCGCAGGAAAGGTAGACCGGCTGCTCTCCCTCTGCACAGTCCTCACCTGCGTCCGGCAGATTATCCACCAGGGCAAAGGACGCCTTGCCAATGCACCAGGTTTTTTCATCCAGCCAACCCTGCACACCCTCCCCGGGATAGGCTTGAATATCCCGCAATACGGCGGGTTTCTTGCTATTGAATGCCCGGGAAAAAGGGTGGCTGCTATGCGCCTCTAGCGCTGTCGCGATAGCCATTGCACGATCGTTTTCGAGGCCATTCCAGGTTTTTTGGGCGCGAATACTCGCCTTCCCGAGGGTGAGTGTGCCGGTCTTGTCAAAAACGACACGGCCAACCATCGGCAGTTTCTCCAGCACCTCGGTGTTTCTCACCAGAACACCGATCGACCGCAAGCCGGTGATGGCAGCGGTATAACTGGTAGGCGTTGCCAGGCTGAGAGCACAGGGACAGGCTACCACCAGCACAGAAAGTCCTATCCAGAATGCTTTGGAAGGGTCGATGAGCGCCCAGGCTGCGGCAGAGACCGCAGCGGTGGTAAGAACTACAGTGATAAAACGGCCAGACCACTGGTCGGCAATGCCGACAAAGCCGGCGCGGGATAAAGACGCCTGCTCTGACAGCTCATCCATGCGGGAAAGCAGGGTTTCACCGCCTGTGTGCTCGACCCGCACATCAATTTGCCCCTCACCATTGAGGCTTCCGGCAACAACGGAATCTCCGCATATGCGTTTTCTCGGCTCGAATTCACCCGTGAGAACCGACTCATCCACCTGACTCGCTCCCAACTCCAATATTCCATCTACCGGTATTCGTTGACCCGCTGCTACTCTGATCAAATCTCCCTGACGCACCGAGGACAATGGAATTGTTTCTAGGTCGCCCTCCTCGTTCACACGCCGCACAGCTTCAGGGATAAGGCCTTGAAGCGACATGGGATCCATCTGCAAGCGTGCCCGGTGCTCCAGAAAGCGACTCAGCAGCAAGAAGAAGGTAAACATCACAACGGAATCGAAATAGACTTCACCAAAGCCGCCGAAAGTAGCCATCAGGCTGGCGCTGTACGCCAGCCCAATCGCCAGGGAAACGGGCACGTCCATGGTCAGGCGTTTCGACTTTAAGGCATACCAGGCATTGCGAAAGAAGGGCCGCGCGGAAACAAACACCACCAGAGTCGCCAGAATAAGCGCGGCATGACGCATCAGGTCCCGCTGCAAGTCACTGATACCCTGCAAGGCCCCCGCGTGCAATGCGATGGCGTACATGCCCACCTGCATCATGCCAATGGCCGCAATACCAAGGCGTATAAGCTGTTCTGTGGATTCTCTGCGATTGGCGCGCTGGCTTTCTGCGTCTCGTGCCAGCCTGGCCCGATAACCCAGGAATTCAATGGCCAACAGCAGCTCACTGAGGCGCGTTGACGAAGTATCTACCAGAATTCTGGCACGTTGGGTCGCCTGGCTTAGCTGCACACTGACAACTCCGGGCAACTGGGCCAGGTGTTGTTCTATCAGCCATACACAGGCGGCACAGGTAATACCCAGCAGCTGCAGGTCTACCTGAGTGCCTGTATCGAGCGCAACAATTGCGGGGTGCTGCAGATCCGCTGCATCGAGCCAGCCATAGCTTGCCTCGGATGCTTGGGCATCGGGCTGTGCCTGCGCAAACTGGTCGCGTTTTGCATAGTACTGATCCAGTCCGAGACCCTGAATAGTGAGCGCAACGGCACGGCATCCGGGACAACAGAAATGGCGGGGTTCACCCTTGATATCTGCCGGATAGTCGCTGCCCTCTTGCACTGGCAGGTTGCAGTGGAAACAGGACGCCATGAAATCTCTCAGGGCTGCAGGTAGGCGGTGGAACTGTTCCGGAAGTCGTGATCGCCTTTTAGCTGCCAGACACCCTGGCTGCTGTCGCCGCGCAGCTCAATGTACCAGCGGTTGGCAATGGGCACCTCGGGTGGCAGCGGATAGCGGCTACCCGACTGAACTGGCATATGGAAATCGAGGGAATCTTCGAATGGATGCTGAAAAATCATCGATTGAATGGCTACCGAGCTATCACCCGCGTCGAGTTTGGGTACCAGATACCGCCCTTGCTCCAGCTGAATGCTCACCTCGAGCCCCAACGTTGCAGACAAGCGTTCCTCCGCCAGCGATTCATTAATCGCCAGGCCTTGCCGATAGTAGTCGCCCTCTACCATGTCATCAGCCGAGTTGACCGCCAGAATAATGAAGTAGATGCAGGCAATCACTGTTGAGGCAGGTATTGCAATCAAAAACCAGGGCCAGAATTGCTGGTACCAGGCCTTTGTATCAGTTCGTTGGCGCAATGAATCGGCTCTCTTCTTCTACAACCAACCCGGGTTGGCCTTCAGAGGTTACGCGGATACTGATCTCTTCGATTGGGGACAGAATATCAGATTGCGGAACTACCAGACGCACCGGAAGCGTTAAGGCCTCTCCACCCTCCACGTTCAGAAACTGATTACCGAGAATACGAAGACCTTCGAGGCCGGTTGCCTGCAACTGGTAGGTTTGTGGTTCATCAGAAAGGTTCAGCACGCGAACCTCGTAGACATTGGTTACCAACCCATCCTGCAATTCAAACAGATCGCCGCGATCGCGGATAATATCCACTCGCAAGGGAATTCTGGTGCCCAGGGTATAGACGAACAGACTGCACATGATCAGCATCATCAAGCTGTAGCCAATCATTTTTGGTCGGAAAAGCGAAGTTTTCCCGCCGGCCAGGTTTTTTGCCGTGGTGTAACGAATCAGTCCGCGCGGATAGTCCATTTTATCCATAACGGAATTGCAGGCATCGATACAAAGCGCGCAAGTGATGCACTCGTATTGCAGGCCATTGCGTATATCGATACCAGTGGGGCAAACCTGAACACACAACTCACAGTCAATGCAATCGCCCTTGCCCTGCGCCTTGTAATCGGCATCCCGCCGCCGGGAACCGCGAGGTTCACCGCGTGCTTCATCGTAGGAAACTATTAGTGTGTCACGATCGAACATGGCCGACTGAAAGCGCGCGTAGGGACACATGTATTTGCACACCTGCTCGCGCATGTAGGCTGCATTGATATAGGTGGCCAGGGTGAAAAACAGAATCCAGGCATAGGCGGCGATATAGGCCTGACCGCTAAAGAAATTGGGCAACAGCTGCTGAACCGGCACAAAATAGCCAATAAAGGTAAAGCCGGTGAGAAAGGCGAAACCACCCCACATCAAATGCTTGATACTTTTGCGCAGGAGCTTCTCGCCGCTTATTGACGCCTTGTCCAGCTTGATGCGCTGATTGCGATTGCCCTCGGTAACCTGCTCCATCCACATGTAAATGGCTGTCCAGACGGTTTGCGGGCAGGTGTAGCCGCACCAAACCCGGCCGGCAAAATTGGTTATCGCGAATAATGCGAAAGCGGCAATGATGAGAAGCCAGGCCAGCAGCGGAAAATCCTGTGGCCAGAAGGTCATCCAAAAAATGTGGAACTTGCGCTCGGGCAGGTCGAACAGAATCGCCTGACGGCCTTCCAGGCTAAACCAGGGCAACAGGAAATACCCCAGCAACAAGGGCCAGCCGGTTAGGGTTCGCAAGCGCTGAAAGAAGCCTTCAATTTTGCGGGTGTAGATCTTTTCCCGCTTCTGATAAAGGTCTACTGGGGCCAGCTCGGAAAGCCCGAGCTGGTCCGATGCAATAAGTTCGTCAGAAGTATTCGGCTGCGGCTCTCCTGCTTTTTTCGGCGGGTCGAATTCCTCAACCATCCTTCGACAGCCCGTACACATATGCTGTCAGCAGATGAATCTTGTCATCACTGAGAAACTGCCCCCAGGCCGGCATCTGATTGTTGCGACCAAGAATTACCGCCTGGCGTATCCACTGTTCCTCTGGCCCATACAGCCAGATATCGTCGGTCAAATTGACCGACCCCAATGCGTCTATGCCGGTGGCGTCAGGCCCATGGCATGCCGCGCAGTAGGACATAAACACGGCTTGCCCTGCCTGCGCCAATTGGGCGTTGTGGCCCTGGCCGCTGATTTGCTGAACGTAGGCAACTACCTGATCGACCTGATCGTTGCTGAGTATCGGCCCCCAGGGTGTCATGATGCCGTTGCGACCGTTCACGATGGTGGTGCGGATTGCGTCGGGCGTACCGCCCCAATTCCAGTCATCGTCGACCAGGTTGGGAAAACCAAAGGCGCCCCGCGCATCTGAACCGTGGCACTGGGAACAATTATTGCCGAATATCCGCTGCGCCATCTTCATGGCTTCATCGTTTTGATACAGCTGCTCGACAGGAGTGTCACTGTATTGCGCATACAGAGGCGCGTAGCGGGCTTCAGCCGCTGCCATTTCCTCTTCGTATTGCCCCACCGAGGTCCAGCCGAGCACGCCGGGAAAATTCCCCATCCCCGGAAAGGCAATCAGATATCCAATACCGAACACAATGGTGCCCCAGAACAGTATCAGCCACCACTGCGGAAGTGGATTGTCATACTCCTCAATGCCGTCATGCGAGTGGCCTGTGGTTTTTCCCGCATTCAGGGTTTTGCGGTTGGCCAGCAGCAGCCAGGCAGTCAACACGAAGGTGATTGCTGTCAGAATGATGACCCAGGCACTCCAGAAACTACTCATTTGCTCACTCCTCGGTGGCTCGCTCGTTCAGCTTGCTGCTGTCCGGGCGTTTTGGCGCTTCATCTTCATCGACAAAAGGAAGATTAGCGGCTTCATCAAAGTCTTTTTTGCTTTTCATCACATAAACCCAGTAGCACACCGCAATGAAGGCGGCCATAACCACAATGGTTGCGATTCCTCTCAGGGTGTTGATATCCAATGCGTTACCTTCGCGACTGGATCAGAGTGCCCAACTGCTGCAGATAGGCAATCAGGGCATCACCCTCGGTAGCTCCGGCTACCGCCTCCTGTGCGGCGTCAATCTGTGCATCGGTATAGGGCACCCCCACCCGACGCAGAGCCGTCATCTTGGCGGCCGTATCTTCACCATCAAGCTCGGCCTGAAACAGGAAAGGGAATGCCGGCATGTTCGATTCAGGTACCAGGGCGCGGGGATCGGTCAGGTGCAGCCGATGCCAGTCGTCCGAGTAGCGTCCACCTACCCTGGCCAGGTCAGGCCCGGTTCGCTTGGACCCCCATAGAAAGGGGTGGTTGTAAACAAACTCGCCAGCAACCGAGTAGTGACCGTAGCGCTCGGTCTCGGCGCGAAATGGGCGAATCATTTGCGAGTGGCAATTGTTGCAGCCCTCGCGGATGTATATGTCCCTGCCCTCAAGCACCAGCGCTGGCATCGGCTCAAGCCCATCGATGGGCTCGGTAACCTCTTCGTTGAAAAACAACGGCACCAGCTCAACCAGCGTTCCAAAGCTAATGGCAACAATAATCAGCGGGATCATCAGCCAGATATTCTTCTCGACAACCTCGTGGTTCATCATGCGCTGGCACCTCCGGTTACAGCTTCAACCGGGGTTTGTTCGGTCTCCTTCTCGGGCGTTTGCCTGATGGTACGGAAGACGTTGTATGCCATAACCAGCATGCCGGAGAAGAAAATAAAGCCGCCAACCAGCCGAACCAGGTAGCCGGGATAGCTTGCCTCAACCACCTGAGCAAAGGTGTAAGTCAGGGTGCCGTCTGTGTTGTAAGCGCGCCACATCAACCCCTGCATCAGGCCGTTGATCCACATGGATGCGATATACAACACCGTACCCACTGTGGACATCCAGAAATGCAGAGCAATTAGCCCTATGCTATACATCTCGGTTTTGCCCCACAGCCGCGGAATCAGGTGATACAGCATGCCAATTGAAATCATGGCCACCCAGCCAAGCGCACCCGAGTGCACATGACCAATGGTCCAGTCGGTGTAATGCGACATGGAGTTCACGGTTTTAATGGACATCATCGGCCCCTCAAAGGTAGACATGCCATAAAAGCTGAGGGACACGATGAGGAAGCGAAGGATAGGATCGGTACGCAATTTATCCCATGCTCCAGACAGGGTCATCATGCCGTTGATCATGCCGCCCCAGCTTGGGGCCAGTAGCATCAGGGACATAACCATGCCCAGGCTTTGTGCCCAGTCGGGCAATGCCGTGTAGTGCAGATGGTGCGGACCAGCCCAAATGTAGATGGCAATCAACGCCCAGAAATGAACGATGGATAGCCGATAGCTGTAAATAGGCTGCTCGGCCTGTTTTGGCACAAAGTAATACATGATGCCGAGGAAGCCAGCCGTGAGGAAAAATCCAACCGCATTGTGGCCGTACCACCACTGGATCATGGCGTCAGTGGCCCCGGCGTATGCCGAATAGGATTTGAACAGGCTAACCGGAATGGCGGCGCTGTTTACAAGGTGAAGCACAGCCACAGTGACAATAAAGGCAGCGAAGAACCAGTTGGCCACGTAAATGTGGCTGGTTTTACGTTTGGCTATGGTGCCAAAGAAAACCACGGCGTAAGAAACCCACACCAGAGTGATGAGAATATCGATTGGCCATTCCAGCTCGGCGTATTCTTTAGATGTGGTAAGCCCCAGCGGCAGGGTAATGGCCGCCGACAGGATAACCACCTGCCAACCCCAGAAGGTAAAGGCGGCCAAAGCGGGTGCAAACAGTTTCGATTGACAGGTTCGCTGCACCACATAGTAGGAGCTGGCAAACAGAGCGCTGCCGCCGAAAGCGAAGATAACGGCATTGGTATGCAAGGGTCGCAGGCGACCGAAGTGCGTCCAGGGCAGCCCCAGGTTAAGTTCCGGAAAAGCCATCTGGGCCGCGATAATAACGCCGACCAGCATTCCCACGATTCCCCACACTACCGTCATGATGGCGAACTGCCGCACGACCTTATAGTTGTAGGGCTCAGAACCGGTATTCGATTGTGTAATGCTCATGAAGCAGGGATCCATTTGAATTCAAAGAAACCGCGGAGATGATGCAGCGCCTCAACCGGGAATTGTAGAGAAAGGCAAAAGCGCCACCATGACTCAGATCAAGTGCCGCTTTGCAGATTGGGAAAAAACGCCTCTAGCGCAGGTGTAAACCAGCTTTCGAGGCCAAAACGCCGTTGGGCATCAATCCATATTGGCGAGAATGCTTTCCATTCTGTCCATAATACTGTCCATGCGCCGCACTGCAGCTCGATATGGCTCGGGCTGAGCCATATCCAGACCGGCGTCTTTAAGCAGGTCGTAGGGGTAATTCGAACCGCCTGCCTGCAACAGCTCGATGAAGTCTTGCTGAACCTGCTCGTTTCCGGCTAATAGCTGCTCGGCGAACCAGGCCGCACCCGCGATTGAAGTGGAGTACTGATAGACATAGAAATCGCGGTAGAAATGCGGGATGTAGGCCCATTCCACGGCGTAGGTATCGTCGATTTCCAGCACGCCCTGATCATGCCCATGATAGCGTTTTAGCAGGTCGCCATAGATCTCGTTCATGCGGTCGCCGGAAAGGGGTTGATCCGACTCTACAGCGCGGTGAATGGCATCCTCAAACTCGGAAAACATGGTTTGCCGGTAAAACGACCCGCGCATCGATTCAAGTGCGTACCCGAGGTAAAAGAGCCTTTCCTCGTCGGTCTCGGCATTGGCAATCATGTACTCCTCCAGAAGAATCTCGTTAATCTGGGAGGCAATTTCGGCTACAAAGGTTGAATAGTCCGATTTCTGAAACGGCTGATAGTTGTTCGTCAGTATGGTGTGCACCGCATGGCCCAGCTCATGTGCATAGGTCGACATGGAGCTGAAGTCGCCATTGTGGTTAAGCAACACATAGGGGTTTACATCATAGGCGGCGCCCATCATGTAGGCGCCCGATCGTTTACCGGGCTGAGGGTATGCGTGAATCCATGGAGAATTGGCGACCGCTTCCATTGGGCCAGTGTAGGCCGGCCCGAGTGGCTTTAGGGCCTGCAGGGTGATATCGCGTGAAGTTTCAAGGCTGAAGTCGAAATCCAGTTCAACCAGCGGCGGGTAGATATCGTAGTAATGCATCTGATCTACCCCCAGCATTTCACCGCGCAACAGAAAGTAGCGATGCAGTGTGGGCAAGCCGGCATTCACTTCTTCAACCAGGGTGTCGTAAACCTGGGTGGGGATGTTTTCCTGAGCCAGTTGCATCTGCAGGGTGCTGTCGTATCCCCGCAATTTGGCCTCTGCCACATTGGCATACACTTCCGTTGCCAGAATCCTGCCAATACTGTCGCGGTAATCCTGCCAGATACTCCAGAAGGTATTAAAAATGCGAATGCGGTCTTCACGGCTGCTGACACCCCGGCTCCAGCTGTATCCGGCCTGGTTCAGGAACACCTCTTCGCCATCGCTCAATGTCAGCGTGGGCCATGGGATATCAGCGTTTACCAGCAATTCATAAATATCAGATGGACTGCCCGTCACCCTACTCAATGCAGCCAATACTGCCTCGGCATCATCGCTAAGAGTGTGGTCAGCTTCGCGCAGAAGGTTTTCCAGAAAAAAGTCGAAAGGCTCCGATTCGTTGGAGGTTTCCAGAAAGCGGGCGACGGTTTCTTCACCCAGCGAGATTATTTCGGGAGCCACCCATGAGATGGATTCGCCATAGGCCACGAACATGCCCTGTGCCTGGCTGAAGCGTTCCTGATTTTCGGACACCTGCTGATTTTCGTCGTACCTGAGCATGGCATAGGTATAGACGCGCAGCACTTCCCGATAGGTAGCACTCATATGATCCAGCGCAGCGCCCAATTCGTCTACGCTATCACCCAGGGTTCCGCGGTAATCCGGCAACTGCTGAATGTCCAGCATCACGGCATCGTAAGCACGGTTCCAGTGCTCTGACGATTCGAAGAGATTACCCAGGTCCCACTCGCGTTGCTCCAGACCGGGCGGAGCTGCCTGATCCACAACAGGGTTCGTGGTTGCAGATTCTGGTTCGACGCTTTCACTGCAGCCGTAAAGCAGGCCAGCAATAAACAGGCAAGGGATTAAACGCTGAATCATGGGGCAATCTCCGTTCGATGGCTCAAACCATATTCCAGCGCCTCGACAGTGGCAAGTGCAGCGCGGGGGTTATAATTATGTGTCCATGCTTTGGTGAGAAAAGTGCCAGAAATCGAAATTTTTACCCTGCCCCTGACAGAGATTGAAGGCGAGCAGATTGACCTGTCCGTATTGTCCGCGCAGGAACGTGAACGTGCGCGCCAAATGCCACCTCATCGCGCCCACCGGTTTCTTAAAAGCCGCAGCTTTGTGCGGCACCGATTGGCCGAGCAGCTGGGATCGCAGGCAGGGGATATCGAATTCGATTGGCCTGTGCGCGGCAAGCCCCGACTTGTGAAACCCTGCCTCCATTTCAACATAAGCCACACTCGCAACCTGCTGGCACTGGCGATTAGCCCTCACAGCGAGGTAGGCATTGATCTGGAAACGCCGGGAAGACAAAACCGCACCGACGCAATTGCAGCGCGCTACTTCCCGAATTCCGAGCTTCAGTGGATCAATCAGGCAACCGACAGCGCCATGCGTGAGTGGCGCTTTCTTCAGTTATGGACGATGAAAGAGTCCCTCAGCAAACTCATTGGGTGTGGCATCGTCCCAAAGGTACTGAGAGAAATAACCCGGGTTACAGATAATCTGCCCGAGCCAAATCCTGATTTCACCGGGCCGGTGCAGCAAGCCTTTGCCAAATTTCAGGCGGCAGGCCAGACCTATCTGCTTAGCCTAGCTGCCCAGATGTCGCCAACCACCGAACTGTGCCTGCGCATGGACCGCGACTTTGAAGAAAAGATTTAGTCCGGTGCAGCAAGCTCAACCCAGAATAGGCCTCTAAAGTCTCCAGCGAGGTATCCAGTGGCCTCGTCTTGCGGATAGAGCTGGGCCAGCCGGGCGGCGACGGATGGCGCGATAGAAACGCCGTGACACTGGGTGCAAACTTCAGCCATAAAAATAGGCTCGACATAGCCCCTGCCACCTCCTGCCAGCTCAACCATTCGCGGTTCAACCACCGGGCTCTCCAGATAGTCTGCCAGTGCCGGTTCAACCCATGGGGGCGGTGCATTGTCGGGGTTTCTCAAGAGGTTGCTGGTACGACCTATGACAGCGGCAACAGGCTGAGCCTCCAGAGTTAACTGCTGCGCGTCAAGATGACAAACCTGCAGCGCATTTTCCGTACCCGTCGGCAAGGCCGTACTCAAGGCCGTGAAAAGCGATTGTTTCAGTGGCGCCAGCAAGGCTGCCGCCGCTTGCATCTCGCCATCCTGGGCCACTGCCTGCCCGCTGAAAAAAAGACCAAAAATCACTGCGACCCACCAGATTTTCATATCCACCCACTCAATTGATGATGCTGAACTCATCTAACAACATTCGCCGCAGGGGAGAATTGATTCAGGTCAGAACTCGTCAGCTTCAGGGTTGCTGTTGCGCTGGGCGATCTTGAAAGTAGGTTTCTATCGTGCCGTCAAACAGCATGCCGCGATAGAAGTTGTCCGGGTCACATGAAGTGCTAACCATCATGGCATCGTCGGCGCGCTGCCATGCCGTGCGGCGCATTACTGGAGCGCGGTAATAGACTGGGTCCTCGAAACGGGCTTCCATGATAAGCAGACCATCTTCCATCCAGAAGCGTTCGGTAATGGTAGCGCCTGATGAGACGGGCTCGGAATTGTGGGTTAGCACCGAGGGCACAAAGTTGGTCGTTTCAATCACCAGGGTGCCGCCTTCCCAGCGTCCAATCGACTCCCCCATAATGCTGGCAGGATAATCGGGGTTATGCTCAGGTTGCGCGAGATTTACTCGTCGCACATCGTGCTTGCTGGCGTACAGAACGGTCAAACGCTGGTCGGACTGGATAAATTCCACCAACCCGGGATCGGCGTACTTGCGCATCGGGTTAACCGACATGCAGCGAAGCGCCGGGTCGTAGCGACCTGACTCGAAGTCGCTCCAAACCTCCATGCCAGGCTCGTTTAACTGGGGGTTGGTACGGCCCAGAGGGCCGACACCTATGAGCCTGCGCCAGACACCTGTAAGGTCAAAGGGATCGCTCGAGCGGTTATCGGACGGCGCGGGAGGGGATCGCAGCGCAATAAACTCGCTGGCATCGAGATTTACCTGGTTGGTGGAGCCCTCGATCATGGCCACGCTGCCCAGAATGCGGTCGACGTCGAGACGCCCCACCAATTCCAGCGTAACCGCAAAGCCCCCCGCGTTTTCGCGGTGCAGCAGCATTCTTACGCGATCGCCAAACAAACTCACGGGCAACTCTTCCTGGTCGAGTCGTGCGGTCCAGCTGCCATCGGGCTGCTGCCAGAATTCCAGTTCCAGGGGTGCCCCGGGTAACCTTTTGTCGACGTCGAAATACCAAGTACCGGGCAGTCGGGCTATCAACTGCTCGCTTGGAGGCTGCTGCAATTCATGCCCGGCAACCGCCACTGCGCCACTATCACCTGCCACCGGGTTTCTGTTCACCGAGATCAGCCTGCCCTGCTCTAGTTCAAGCTCAACCATGTACAGACGGAGGCTGCCCGAGCGAGAACGGTAGCCGCTTACCCGAACCCGGTCACCTGACGAAACCAGGTCCCTGGCCCAACCCAGTGACTGTAGCGCTGCGACACTTTGCGCCTGAATATTCCAGCTTTGCCCCTGATCATCCTCAAGGTACATTTCAACATGCGGGTTAACAAACAACACCTCTGTCACACGCCCCTCGAGCTGTGCCGTGGTTCCAATATCGTACTCGGTGGCAAAACTGTGATGCGCCTGAAGCGACGCAGCCGCTACAAGAGCAAAAAGCATAAAAACGAATCGAGACAAATGAATCATGGCTGAAATTCCCCCAGGTGAAATAATAACCCCATCCCCCGCATAGAGCCCCGCAAACAGGGCGAAAATCGGCTGACTTTGCAAATTTTATTTAATTTTAGGTAGGCCGGGCCTTTGAGAGCCCGTAGAATTTGCATCTGATTACGTTTCGAACTACTTTCTAAAACTGAACACAACATCCTCAGGGGGTAAAAGATGGGAAAAGAAATTGTCGTATCGGCTATTGTCGCGATCGTGGCTGCCGTTATCACGGTACAGGTAGCCGCTCCAAAACCGGATAGCGCCATGCTCACCGACGAAATCACTTCTTCGGATGCCTTCGCTTCCGCTGCTGTGGCCGCTGTAGAGACATCTGACGCATTCGAGTTGACGGTGATCGCTGCAGAGCAAGAGGCCTGGATGCGTGCAAATCGCGGCGCTGCTCACGAGAAGAAAATTCTCGCCGATCCAGCCAACTCCATGTGCTTCCTGACCAAGGTAGACTTCCAGAATAGTCCTGCTGCCGGCGAGAACGATGGCGGATCAGCCTGCTGGGTTGACCAGGATGACCTCACGGGTTGGTGGCAGCTGAATGGCGAAATCAAAGAAGGCGAGAACTTCGCCGACATCTCATGCCAGGCCCGCTGCATTAGCTGGTAATTTGAGAGCCCAAAACTGAAAAAGCCCGCATATGCGGGCTTTTTTTTGGGGCATTCTGATGCAGATCCTTCGCTTCGCTCAGGACGAAGGACGCTGCACAGTCATCCATAGCTCGTCATCCATAGCTCGTCTTCCTGAGGTAAGGCCACAGGCCGAACCGAAGGGCCTCTTCCTGCCATGCTGAGCATATATCGAAGGACCTCTTCCCGCCAGGCAAGCAGCTACTTCAACCACCTTTGGCTAGCTGCTTACATCAATCTGCTCTAACCGAAGTGAACACAGGGCCAAACACACTTTCGTACACATACTCTTGCTCGCTAAGGTTTCGAATTCGGTATTTGTACTCAAACCACTCGCCGTTTTCTTCCACCTGGCTGGTCACCCAAACCCCATCGCACTGCCATAGCCCGGTTTGGCTGCCCACTTCATTCCCCTGCTCATCATAAAAGCTGATGCCCAGTTCGCCGCTCTCGAAGTATCTGGCCGACCAACTGCTGTAGGAGCCGTTTTCGTATACATATTCACCATCCCAGCTCCCTACCAGCAGCGAACAGTCGTGCATGGCCTGAGCCTGCACTTGTGATGCAGCCAGTAAAGCCAGCGCAACAAACAGGGATTTAACTGAATTATTCATATCAAAAACTCTCAATTGGAAGAATCGCCCGGTCGCAGGCGGTCAAAAATTTCCGGTGACATGCGCCGCGGCCCGGCGCGTTCGGCATGGAATACCGGGGCATCCGGAAAAGGCGATATCAGTTGATAAACCCAGGTCTGCCGGTCGATTTCAAGAATTTGATACTGAAAAAGCAGGTTGGCACCGTTTTCGTTCAGCAGCCCGGTAGTCAGTACGCCGTCTTCACAAGTCCAGAAGCCCTCGTGCCTGTCTTCAATTCCCGACTCAAGAAAGACAAAGTCGATTATCACCGAGCCATCCTCGTCGTAGGCGCTGTCAAACCGGTAGTCATCTTCGGGGTAAGCTGCGCCGTCCCAGCGATACACGCCGGTCCAGTCACCCAGCACATAGTCGCAGGCAAAATCGTCCAGTTCATTTGCACTAGCCGACCCGGCTCCCAGCGCAGCGAGCATGCCTGAAACCCAAAGAATCAAATACTTGAGTGCCATGGATGTTATTCCGAAAACCCTACGGACAAAATTACCACAGGTGAACGCAACGCCTCTATCGCCTTCTACAAAACTACAGGATTCGACAACATGCTGCGGACGGCCTCTGTCCCGCGCGAAAACAGAAACCCGGTGCGTTCACGCAGGTAACCGCGGGTGGTTGGATTAGAAACTGGAAGCTGTACAGAATAAATTGGAGCGGGAAACCGGGTTCGAACCGGCGACCTCAACCTTGGCAAGGTTGCGCTCTACCAACTGAGCTATTCCCGCTTACCGATGACGGCAGAAGCGCCATCTTAGCAAGTTCGATTGGTGGTTCAACTCTGCGGACCCGACGCCACTTTCTAAAAAAGAAAATGGCGTCCCCAAGGGGATTCGAACCCCTGTTACCGCCGTGAAAGGGCGGTGTCCTAGGCCTCTAGACGATGGGGACGCAGATTCGTCGGCCCAGCCAAACGAGGCGCGAATTCTAGGGTCGACCCAGCAGGCTGTCAAGCGCCTTGGGCGCTTCCCTTTCATTCTTTTTCAAAGTCGATGGATGCCGAGTTAATGCAGTAGCGCAAACCCGTGGGTTCGGGCCCATCGGGGAACACATGTCCAAGGTGCGCACCGCACTTTTTACACATCACTTCGGTGCGTATCATACCGTGACTGGTGTCTTTTTCTTCAAGAATACTGGGCTCTGCCACCGGCGCATAAAAACTGGGCCAGCCGCGACCAGCGTCAAATTTGGTGCCGCTCTCGAACAGGGGCTCACCGCAACACTTGCAGCGATAGCCACCCTCCTCCCAGTGATCCCAGTAAACCCCGGTAAAGGCCCTCTCGGTGCCCTTCTCTCTGGTGATACGGTATTCCTCTTCGGTGAGCTTTTCCTTCCACTGCGTGTCATTCAGGTTGTACTTGTCGCCTGTCATCAGTTACTCCTCGACATTCTGATCTCCCAGCCATTCAGCCAGAAAGGGAACCGTCAGACGTCGACGTTGCTGCAGCGTCATGCGGTCGAGCTTTTCCAACAGCTGCATCAAGTGTCCGAGATTTCTGGTCTCACGAGTTAACAGCCAAGATAAAACAGCATCGCTCATCTCAAAGCCTCGCGCATGGGCGCGCGCTTCCAGAACCTTTTTTACCTGTGTTTCGTCCGGTGCGGGCAATGCCCAGACCGGACCAGACAGGATGCGGGATCGCAAATCTGCCAGCGGTATCTGCAGCTGCTGAGGTGCCACATGGGCACCAAAGCGCATCACACCACCAGCATCCAGTTGCCGGTGGTACAGGTCGAACAGAGCCTCACACCAATTTTCCGATAGCTCGTTGAGACACTCCAGATCGTCAATCGCTATCACCCCGCCCAACGGAATCGACTGGAGTACCGCCGCCTCGCTACCCAGCAACTCTGCCATGGGCAGATACTGGTCGCACACAGAACCCTGGCGCACACTGGACATCAACAGGTGGGAAACGCCGCTGCCCGTTGAACCGTATAGGTATAGCACCGGTAAATCGATATTTTGAAGCTGTGTCAGTAAGCTGGCATCCAATCCATCAGGCAACAGGAAGTTATCCAGCGACACCGAATCCTCAAGCGAAACGGGCAGGGTGAACTGAGTGGGAGTGGCCATCAGGGCGTCATTGAGTCACGCAGTCGATACTGCAATATTGTTGCTCCACCGGACTGTTCTTCCGAGCGAAGCGGTACCTCTGCCAGCATGGGCAGCCGGCGCAGACCCTGCTGCAATTGCGAAAGGCCAGACTGAAACTGAAGCTGAAATTGCATGCCGGTTTCATCCACCCTGAGCAAACGCAGCTCGTCTACCTGGTCAATGCTTTCCAGTCGGCTTTTCAGCTGCAAATAGGTTTCAAAGGTATCCACGCCCTCAATCAGGAGCTGTACCTGATTATTTGAACTGGCCAGAGCAACAAACGCGCTGGCCAGGCTTAGCTCGTCGGCATAATCATCCATCAGTGCAAGCAGGTCGCCCATGCTCACCATTTGCGCCTGCGCCTGCTGCGACAGGCCTACCCCACTTAGCACATCAAGTTGGATATGTGGGCCATCCGGTTGCGGCGACACCTGTATCAGGGCGATACGCTCAACCTGACTCATCTCGGCAACAACCTGCAGCGCAAGCTGGTCCAGTTCGGACGCCGCGCGAGGGGAGACTCCCAAATTTTCGATTTGCTGCTGAGACAACAGCATCAGCGGCACACCACGACTCCAGGACCAGTGATCCAACTCGGCGTATATCGCCGGCCAGCGTTCTCGACCGATCAACCAGGGGCGACCTCCCAGATGACTGACCACCAGCACAAGAGTTTGCGGCCGCAATGCCGGCCATTGGGGTAGTTCAAATTGACGCAACAGTGACTGAACCTGCTCTTGCGGAAAACGCATGTACAGAGCCGCGGTTTCTTCACTGCCTATGCCGCTGGCAGATGCCCTCTGTACCTGCCGGATACCAAACTCTGATACAAGTTGAGGTGCCTCTGCGAGAGCTGATTCCAGGCCTTCAAATTCTGCGGTTCTGCTGTAACCGGATATTTTTACCAGTACATCCGCCAACCCCTTCTGCAGCGCCAGGCTCTGCACTTCCGGTGCGGCACTGTCGATGGGAACCAGCGCCTCGAATAAATGATCGACACGCTCGGCGGCCACAAGCCGGGCAGGCAACAGGCAGCACACCAACAGGCAAGCCAGAATTCGAAGCGGTTGGGGAATCAGATTCATGGGTGGCAGTTTACACCAGCTGAAGCTCCTTTCAGGCCCACAATTGCCCAACAAATGAGGTAAAATGCCGCCCCCGCAGAAGAGTCCCATGCATGTCGAGCAGTAAAGCCCCACTCACATACAAAGATGCCGGTGTCGACATTGACGCTGGCGATGCCCTGGTACAGCGAATCAAGTCGGTGACGCGCCGCACAAGCCGCCCGGAAGTTCTCGGCGGCCTGGGCGGTTTCGGAGGCGCATTCGCACTTCCCACAGGGTACGACGAGCCCGTACTGGTCTCTGGCACAGACGGTGTTGGCACAAAACTCAAGCTGGCGATGGACCTCAACGACCATTCCACTATCGGCATCGATCTGGTTGCCATGTGTGTCAACGACCTGGTAGTTACCGGTGCCGAGCCACTCTTTTTTCTCGACTACTACGCTACCGGCAAACTTTCGGTAGACACCGCCTCCGACGTAATTACCGGGATTGGTCGCGGCTGCGAAATGGCAGGCTGTGCCCTGATCGGCGGAGAGACAGCGGAAATGCCGGGCATGTACGAGGGCGAAGACTACGACCTTGCCGGCTTTTGTGTTGGCATCGTTGAAAAGTCGAAAATGATCAGCGGCAATGCAGTTCAGGCCGGCGACACAATCATTGCCCTTCGCTCAAGCGGTGTGCATTCAAACGGGTTCTCGCTGGTACGCAAAATTATTGAGCGCGCTGGCGTCGACCCATCCAGCCATATGCTTGAAGGCGAACTGCTGGGTAAATTATTGCTAGAACCCACTCGTATTTACGTAACCAGTGTGCTCCAACTGGTTCGCAGTTTGCCGGTAAACGCCCTGGCGCACATTACCGGCGGCGGCATTAGCGACAATTTGCCGCGCGTTTTTGCTGAAAACCTGGCAGCCGAAATCGACCTTTCCAGCTGGCAATTCTCGCCTCTCTTTGATTGGCTGCAGCAGGAAGGCCAAATTGAACAGCAGGAGATGCTGCGCACCTTCAATTGTGGAGCAGGCATGTGCATTATCCTGCCCGAGGAAGTGGCTGAAGACGCCATAGACCTGCTCGCCAGTATTGGCGAAGATGCCTGGGTAATCGGTCAGGTGCGTGCTCGAAGTGGCGATGAACCATCGGTCTGCTATGTTGGCTGAAACAGCTGTTGTGCGAATTGCCGTTCTGATCAGTGGCTCCGGCTCCAATCTTCAAGCCATCATCGATGCCAAAGCAGCCAATCTGATTCCGGCCGAGCTTGCACTGGTTCTCAGTAATGAGCCGCAAGCGTATGGCCTGACCAGGGCGCAACAGGCCGGAATAGAAACACAGGTGCTTGACCACCGGGACTATCCCAACCGGGAAGCCTACGATGCGGCACTGAAACACGCGCTGGCGCATCACGAAATCGATTTCGTCGTGCTTGCCGGCTTTATGCGCATACTCAGTCAGGAGTTTGTGCAGGCTTACGCCGGGCGTATGCTGAATATTCACCCCTCCCTGCTTCCAAAATATCCCGGTTTGCATACCCACCGCCGCGCCATCGAATCGGGCGACACTGTGCATGGCGCCACAGTACACTTTGTGACGTCCGACCTGGATATGGGCCCGCCAGTGATTCAGGGAAAGCTGGCTATTGAACCAGGAGAATCGGAGCAAAGTCTGTCCAAACGGGTACTGGAGAGCATCGAGCACCAGATTTATCCGGTTGCAGTAAAGTGGCTGGCCGAGGGGCGTATTACCAGCGAAGACGGACAGGCCTTTTTCGACCGGGAACCTTTGCCTCCGGGCGGAATCAAATGGGAAGCATGAAAACGCTTAAGCCACACTGCCCCTCCAAATTCGTTCGTCGGTTTACCGCCGCACTGCTGCTGCTTTGCCTGCCCGCGCTGGCACAGCAAACCCTGTTCGACATCCAGTACAAAACCCGCATCGAAGGCATTCCAATCACCACCGACCGAAGCGTTGTGCAGCTTCAAGATGGAACCTACGAATACCGCATGCGTTCGTCCAATTTCCTTGCCCGGTTCGAGGAGACAAGCCATTTTCGCATCGGAGCCAACGGCATGCTGCAGCCCCTCAGAAACGTGAGCGAGCGCAAGGTGTTTGGCATTAGCAGCAAAGCCACAACGGATTTTGACTGGGAAAGTGGCGTGGCAGTCTACCGGCGCAAAGACGACGTACGAGAAATTGAGATCAGCGAGGGCATGCTGGATCGCACTCTGGAGGATGCCGTCGGTCTTCACGCTCAGGTCGCCGAAGGCTGCGATGTGGTTATTATCGAAGGTCTGGTACCAGACCGGAGCGAGCCATACACGGCCAAACTTAATGTTGAAATTGCCAAAATGAGGTTG
>CAKZNR010000185.1 GCA_937129725.1 uncultured Cellvibrionales bacterium
CAACCGCTCCAGCTGCGCACATGTTTAGGATCGGGTTGCCGCCGTGACGCAGCTTGCGCTCTGCCACATGTTGCTCAACCTTATCGACCGCTGGCGACATATCTCGGAAGCCTTGGCCAAATGGCTGCATTGGATCGTGGCGCTGTGTTTTTTGGTGGCCTATGTGTCTGTGTACGCGAGGCATTGGGTGATAGCCGATGACACGCCCGCGTCATCACTGGCGCTGCAACTGCATGTTACCTTCGGTCTAAGTGTGTTTGTCTGGGTGATTCTGCGGCTGTATTGGAAATTTACCAACCCAACGCCCAGCTTGCCCCCTATGCCGCATTGGCAGGTGCATACCAGTCACGCCATGCACTGGGTGCTGTATTTCTTTATGTTTGCCATGCCTATCAGTGGCTGGTTCGGTTTTGGCGGTTCTACCAACTACGTGCTGTTCAGCATTCCCACTTTCCGTGAAACCGGGCTGGGCCAAGGGTTGCTGAACCTGTTTGGAACCGACTGGTCGAACTGGGAGCAGGGTTGGGACTTCTTTCACAAGCAAATCAGCGGAGCGGCCTTACTCTGGGTGCTTATTCTGATTCATGCCGGCGCCGGCTTCTATCACCACTTTGTGCAAAAAGATTCCGTTTTGGCGCGCATGATGCTCGGCAAAAAGGCGCGGCGCCTGGAGGCAGAACGAAGCCAGACCTGATCCAATAAAACGGATATTTTCGTGGACAGAAATACCTGCCGGCGACTACAATATTCCTCTAGCAGTTGCGCAGTATCGAAAGCTCAAATTCGCGCGAAGCTAGCTTGGCAGATGCTCACGAATGCGAGGCGAAGCGCTCAGTTTCTCCTCGCTTTTTTACGGCCTGAATTTCCTGGCTATCGCAGATCGGGTGCCACTCCTGCGGGAGTAAGCGGGCCGTTCCGCTGAGGATACTGTAATCCTGCACTTCAATTGCCCATAACGGCTCTCGCAAGCGAGCCGCAATAAATAAAAAGGGAAGAGAGTGCTCGACCAAAACAGAAAACCCGCAATTCTTGTACTGGAAGATGGAACCAGCTTCACAGGCTATGCTGCGGGCGCCAGCGGCACCCGCGTTGGCGAAGTGGTATTCAATACGTCCATGACTGGCTATCAGGAGATCCTCACCGATCCCAGCTACGCCCGGCAAATCGTTACATTCACCTACCCCCACATCGGCAACGTTGGCATCAATTCCGAGGACAACGAATCGTCCTCGGTGCACTGTGCCGGCATGGTGGTGCGCGAGGTTTCCCCGATTCCCAGCAGTTTTCGCAGCGAAAGTTCGCTGGATGACTGGATGCAGCAGCAGGACCTTGTCGGAATTGCCGGCATCGATACCAGAAAACTTACCAGCATATTGCGCGAGAAGGGTGCCCAGAACGGCTGCATTATGGCGGGCGAAATCAACCCGGCCGAAGCGCTTGAACTGGCGAAAGGGTTTGCTGGCCTGAAGGGCATGGACCTGGCCCGCGAAGTCACTCGCAGTGAACCAGCCAGTTGGTCTGAAGGGGTATGGCGGCTGGAAGAAGGTTACGCCCCGGTCACCGATACGCGTTTCAAGGTGGTCGCACTGGATTTTGGAGTAAAGGACAACATTCTTCGCCTGCTCAGCGACCGCGGTTGCGAAGTGCAGCTGTTGCCCGCCCAGTCGTCGATAGAGGATGTGTTGAAGCATCAACCGGACGGCCTGTTTTTATCGAATGGCCCGGGTGATCCCGAGCCCTGCGACTACGCCATTGCACTGGCAAAGGCAGCGCTGGAGCGTTCAATTCCCATCTTTGGCATTTGCCTGGGGCATCAAATTCTCGGCCTGGCGGCTGGTGCGGTTAGCGAAAAGATGAAATTTGGTCACCACGGTGCCAACCACCCGGTACTGGATATTGAAACCGGCCGGGTCATGATTACCAGCCAGAACCACGGCTTTGCCATCAGTGAAGCGGGGCTTCCCGACCGGGTGAAACCAACCCACCGTTCACTGTTTGACGGTTCGCTGCAGGGTATTCGAATCGAGGGTAAGCCGGCTTTCAGTTTTCAGGGTCACCCGGAAGCAAGCCCGGGCCCGCAGGACGTGCAACACCTTTTTGATCAATTTACTGCCCTGATGGCAGACAGCAAGAAAAACCAGGAGTCCAGTCACTGATGCCAAAGCGAAACGATATCGAAACTATTTTGATCATCGGTGCTGGCCCCATTGTGATTGGTCAGGCCTGCGAATTTGATTACTCCGGCGCTCAGGCATGCAAGGCGCTGCGGGAAGAGGGGTTCCGGGTCGTTCTGGTGAATTCCAATCCCGCCACCATTATGACTGACCCGTCCATGGCCGATGCCACCTATATCGAGCCGGTCGAGTGGAAAACAGTCGAGCGAATTATCGAAAAAGAACGGCCAGACGTTGTGCTGCCTACCATGGGCGGACAAACCGCGCTGAATTGTGCACTCGACCTGGCGCGCAACGGCGTGCTCGAAAAATACGGCGTGGAGTTGATTGGTGCGCGAGAAGAGTCCATCGAGAAGGCAGAAGACCGCGAACTGTTCGATCAGGCGATGAAACGCATTGGCCTTGATACGCCCACCAGCTGCATCGTGCATTCCATGGAGGAAGCGCGCGATGTGCCGGACAAACTGGGCTATCCCCTCATTGTTCGACCGTCCTTCACCATGGGTGGCAGTGGCGGTGGCGTGGCCTACAACAAGGAAGAGTTTGAAGAAATTTGCCTGCGCGGACTCGACCTGTCGCCCACCAACGAGCTGCTGATTGATGAGTCGTTGCTGGGTTGGAAAGAGTATGAAATGGAAGTGGTTCGGGATCATGCCGACAACTGCATTATTATCTGCTCGATCGAAAACTTCGACCCCATGGGTGTTCACACCGGCGACTCTATTACCGTGGCGCCGGCACAAACCCTGACCGATAAGGAATACCAGATCATGCGCGATGCATCCATTGCGGTGCTGCGCGAGATCGGCGTTGATACGGGTGGCTCCAACGTGCAGTTTGCGGTGAACCCGGACAACGGCCGCCTGGTGGTTATCGAGATGAATCCGCGTGTGTCGCGAAGCTCGGCACTGGCTTCGAAAGCAACCGGCTTCCCGATTGCCAAGGTAGCGGCCAAGCTGGCCGTTGGCTATACCCTGGACGAGCTGAGCAACGAGATTACCGGTGGGGTTACTCCGGCCTCTTTCGAGCCCTCTATCGATTACGTGGTCACCAAGATTCCGCGCTTTGCCTTCGAGAAATTCAACACGGCAAATGCCAAGCTCACCACCCAGATGAAGTCGGTTGGTGAGGTCATGGCAATCGGCCGCAGCTTCCAGGAGTCGATGCAGAAAGCGCTGCGCGGGCTTGAAATCGGCTCGAATGGTTTCGACCCGCAAATTGCTGACGACGAGCCCGATCCCATCAACCGGTTGCAGGCTGCAATCTCCGAACCGAGCGCCGAGAGAGTGTTTTACCTTGGCGACGCCTTCCGCGCCGGCATGCCCCTGTCAGAAGTGCACCGCCTCACGGCGATTGATCCCTGGTTTCTGGTGCAGATCGAAGAGCTCATCAGCATTGAAAAGTGGTTGGGTGGGCAATCGCTGGCTCTGCTGGATGCCGATACCCTCTGGTCGATCAAGCGCAAAGGTTTCTCCGATGCGCGCCTTGCAAGCATCCTTGGCGAATCCGAGAAAGCCGTGCGCAGCCGTCGGATGGAGCTGGGTGTTAAGCCGGTATACAAACGTGTTGATACCTGTGCTGCTGAATTTGCCTCATCAACTGCCTACATGTATTCCACCTACGAAGAGGAATGCGAGTCAAATGCCAG
>CAKZNR010000186.1 GCA_937129725.1 uncultured Cellvibrionales bacterium
TGCCTACCAGCTGAAACGAACCCAGGTATTGGTGCGGCGGCATGGCTTCGAAAAGGGCGTAGCTGTAATCGCCCTGACTGGATACCAGCAGAAAAGCCTGCTCACCCAGCCGCCAGATATCCATACCCTCAACGTCTGCCGTAAAAATTCCACTGTTCATATCGAGCAGAAGCTCGGGCTCACCCTTCCAGTCAGGCAGGGCGCCCAGTTTCCACACCCCTGCCGCCTCTTCACCCGCAAACAGAATGCCGCTGACATCATCGGCCACACATCCCTCGGGTTGCGACGGCAGGCTGAATTCACGCCTCAAGCTGAGGCGCAGTGGGCGCAAGGATTCCAACTGCCACTGCTGAAACCGGCCATTTTTGTCGTTTACGAAGGCATACAGCGCCCCATCCGGTGACTGGTACATGCAGGCGCCGTAGGGTTCGGGCAATTGCAGTGCCTGGCGGCCAACCAGGCTGATATGCCCGCTCTCCCGATCCAGCTGATAAACATCCAGGGTGTTGTTGGCGCGATTGGAAGCCATTGCCACATCGACGGTTACACCATTGAGCTGAACCGCCTGACGCAAGTCGATGTTATTGGGCAAACCCGAATCCAGCTCCTGGACCAGGCGCCCCTGCAGGTCGTAAACCACAAGTCCGGCTTGCTTGTTGGTGCCAACAATCAGCGACCTGGATGGATCTTGCGCGTGAACCCAGATCGCCGGGTCATCCGCCGCATCATCCGCGCTGGCAACCGGCTCTGACTCGCGCCAGGTCGGAATAGATTGCATGGGGATACCGGCTTTCACCGTGTCCTGTGGCAGTCTGGGCTGAAGATCGCTACAGGCCACAATCAGGGTGGAGATTGTCACCAAACTCAGAATTCTTGCGTATTTCATATGGACTCCTTTCGCCGGAATATTGCCCTTCACTTGTGACAATTTACTGACATATCTAGGTGCTTTGAGACAGCAAATACCCTGCCGTTGCCAACATACCTAAAAAGAGTATCGCAGCTGCGACTGCTTGTCAGCGGTAGCGCTACACCAGCCGCTTCGGGTCACGGCAACTGACAATGAAGTGCTGGCTGCGCAAGGGGGGTTTGACCAACATATGAGCCGGTTCGCGGTCGGCATTTTCCAACGTGTACAGGCCCGCCTGCTGCGCCGCATCAATACGCGCAGTTTCCCACTCGGCAGCATCTATTTCGCCGTCCCCGTTGCTGTCAAACCGCCTCAGCAGCTCGTCATAGTCTTTTTTCCATTCGCGCAGCAACTCCAGCTGATGTTGTTGTGACTGCTGGTCGATACTCAATGGATAAACAGTTTGAAAATTTCCCAAAGCGTAGAGGATGTCGCCCTCGAGAATACGCCGCTCTGTGTACCTGTGCCGCCCCATCGACGGGCTAAAATCGAGGCTTGAGATATCGGTGGGTGAGCGGCTCCAGCGGTTGCGGTGCAAGGGGTCCATCTCGGCACACTCCGGGCGAATGTGACAACAGCCTGTCGAGTCATCCAGAAAGAAACTGGAGCTACTGATTTCGTGGCGAACCGTGCGCCAGTGGTAACTTTTGCCACTGCGCACCCGCTTTTCAACCCGGTACTCGTACCACAGGCAGCTAATGCCGGACAGGGGCGCACGCAACAGGGGTTGGTCGCGCCGAGCAATGCCGACCAGTTCGCAATAACCCTATGCCGCCGAGCGAACGCGCGAGGTGGGAGTATCACTGATGGCCCGGCTGCGACTTAACCGGTTAAGGCAGAACCACAGCGCCGCCAACGCAACCAGGCCGGCAATTGCAGCCTGGATTTGCAGTTCAGACAAGACAAAGCCCGCCTAGCTGTCGAAAAGCTGTTTCATGTCCGGGTTACGCAACTCTTCCTCGGTAAACTCGAGCAGGGTTGCCGCCTGAAACCCAAAAAAACGGGCAAGAATGACATCCGGAAACTGCTCTATTCGCACATTCAGCAGGTTAACCGCCTCGTTATATGTCTCGCGGCGGTCAGCGATGTTGCGCTCCAGTTCGGAAATACGATGCTGAAGGTGCTGGAAGCTGCTGTCGGCTTTCAGGTCGGGGTAGTTCTCAACCACAGCAAAGAGTTGCCCCAGCCTGCCCTCAGTGCAGTTTCAGCAATGCCAAGTTGCTTGATATCTCCTTGCTGCCGGGCATCGGAAACCCGGCTGCGGGCTTCGGTAATGCTTTCCAGAGTGTCCCGCTCGTGGCTCATGTAGCGCTTGCAGCTCTCCACCAGCTTGGGTAACTCGTCGTGGCGCTGCTTTAGCAACACGTCGATATTGGAATAGTTCTTGGTAACGCCATGTTTGAATGTGACCAGCCCGTTGTATATGCCCACGGCCAGCAAAACAATCAGCACCAACAGGCCGATGAAAACCCAACTCGCAATGTCCATAAATCCTGCACCTTCCGATTTTCGCTGGCCCGGCGCCGGGCTCTTTTGCCCGGGCCAGGCTGCTTCGGCTAGTTTTCCAGTACCTGTACCGGTGCAATACCGGAATCGCGCAGAGGCTGCTCGATTTCGTCCAGATCCCCTACTATCAACCAGACGGTCTGTGCCGGATTAAGCTGGTCGGCTACCACTCGCTGAGTATCCTCTATCTGCATTTCGCGCAGAAGCTGACGCGAGCGATCCGGGTAATCCAGTTCCCTGTCAAAGCTAACCAGATCGGCCATCACGCCGCGCAACGCACTGGCGGTTTCCATTTGCCCGGGTTCGCTGCGCAGTATGCCCTCACGATTGCGGTTCAGCTCCTCTTCGCTAATGGGGTTACTGCCCAGATACTCGCTTACTTCGCGCAGGATTTCCTGCATGGAATCCAGAGTTCGATCGGTTTGTACGGGCGCATAATAGATTAAGGGACGCTGCGCCCGGGCATCAGCGCTGAATGCCCGTGCGCCATAGGCCCAACCCTTGTCTTCACGCAAATTCATATTCAACCTGGCATTGAAGGTTCCGCCCAGCGCCCTGATTCCCATTTCCAGTATCTCGGTGGACTCCCAGTTAGATGCCGGTACCAGTTGCCCGCCAATAATCATTGACTGCGGCGCATCCGGCGCGTCCAGCAGGTAAATTGCAGGTTCTGCCGAGGCCACTTGCTCTGGCAACAACTTTTCACCCGCGTCCAGGTTGGGGTTGCGCCAGTCGCCAAATGCATCTTCCAGATAGGGCTGAATCTCTTCCGGCGTCATGGAGGTGACCAGCACCAGGGTGGCATTGTCCGGACGAATCCAACGCTGGTGAAACTGCAACAGGGAATTTCTGTCGATTTGCGCCAGAGATTCCTCGGTACCCGAGCCAGTTAAAGGAATCGCATAGGGATGTCCCTCGGGGTAAATTAGCGGCGGCAGGTTGCGCAGCGCCAACTGAAGGGGATCGGCTTTTTCCTGGGCGATGCGGGCCATCCAGCTGCTTCGAACGCGGTCAAGGTCTTCCTGCGGAAAAGTCGGATTGCGGATAATTTCTGCATAGAGCTCGATCGATTCCTCCAGGTTAGCCTCGAGCGCGTTCAGTCCGATCTGGGTTGAATCCAGCCGCGAGGATGTTGAAATTATCGCACCGAGCCGCTCTTCCAGGTCGGCCAACTCCAGGGCGTCATAGTCTTCTGTGCCCTCGTCCAGCATATCTGCCATAAAGCCGGCAGTGCCAAGAATACCCTGGGCATCGGCGGCGTAGCCTGCATCAAACAGCATGGTCATGCCGACAACCGGCAGCGAGCCATGGTGGGCGAGCAAAACCGGTATGCCGTTGCTCAATTCAAACTGGTCGATTGACGGAAAATCGAACACCGGCGCCTCTCCTGCGTCGGGCAGTTGCGAGCGATCGGCGCCTTCAGAACTGGTGCTATAGCGAGGCTGGGGCCGTACTTCAAGGTTGTAGTCACCACTCGACAGCCACTGTCTGGCGGCATCGCGAACCTGATTGCGCGTTGCATCCTCCCAGCGCTGTAAATCCAGCTGAAACCGGCCGGCATCCTCTACGTAGGTCTCGTAACGGGCCAGCAATTGAGACTTCCCGGAGAAGCCACCCACCTTCTCAAGCCCGCGTATGGTACGAGCGAAATAGGCAGCCTTGACCCGCTCCAACTCGTCGCGCGTGGGCCCCTCCTCAAGAAACTCTTCCAGTACCTCTACCACAGCCTGTTCAATCTGCTCCACAGAAACGTCCGGCTTGGCATAAGCCTCTATCTCGAACATACCGGCTATCTCGAACCCTATTTGGGCCGCTGAGGCCGAGGTGGCAATCTGGTCTTCATACACCAGGCGCTTGTATAGCCGGCTGTTTTTTCCACCACCCAATACGGCGGCTGCCACCTCAAGAAGAATATTGTCCTGACTGCCAAATTGCGGCGTATTCCAAGCCTTGGTGAGACGTG
>CAKZNR010000187.1 GCA_937129725.1 uncultured Cellvibrionales bacterium
CTTGTGCCGGCCGGTGAGGCCCACTACCCGGTAACCCAACTCGCGAAACCATTCGCCAAAACTGCGCATATGCTGCTCCGCCAGGATTTCTGTTGGCACCATCAGGGCAACCTGGTAACCCGCCGCAATAACCTGCACTGCTGCCATGGCCGCCACCAGGGTTTTACCACTGCCGACGTCACCCTGCAGCAGCCGCATCATGGGCTGTGCCGAGGCAAGGTCGCGATATATTTCACTGCTCACTCGCTGCTGTGCCGAGGTGGGACTAAAGTGCAGGCTTTGCAGCAGCTTGCGTTCAACCTCCTCGTTCAGATCCACAACAAGCGCCGACTCACGCCGAACCTGGGAACGCATCTGCAACATACTCAACTGGTGCGCCAACAGCTCTTCGTAGCTGAGCAGTTGCTGCCCGGGTCGATCGCCCTGCTCCATGCTCTGCCAGTTAAGACCTACCGGCGGCGTGTGCAGCTCCTGCAGTGCCTGATGAAGACTGATCTGCAACCGCTCGGGACGCTCGGACTGCTGTAACAGATCTGGCAGGTTGTTCTGGTTCATCGCCTTGAGAACAGAGTCGACCATTGTGCGGATGCGATTCTGGCCAACACCCTCGGTGGTGGGGTAAACGGGGGTAAGGCTTTGTTCCAGCGCCAAACCGCCCTCGGGCACAAAGCGGCACTCTGGATGATACATTTCCAGCCCGTTGGCGCCCGGTCTTGCTTCGGCAAAGCAGCGCACCAGTCGCCCCTTGGCAAAGGATTGCTGCTGCGACCTGTTGAAATGAAAGAAGCGCAGGGTTGTCATTCCGGTACCGTCGGCCAGCTTCACTACCAGAGATCGACGGCGACCCATGGCTACCGCCGAAGCAGCCACCTCACCCTCAATCTGTACCCATTGAAAGGGGCGCATGGAGCCGATGGGGGTAATGCAGGTGCGATCTTCGTAGCGTAGCGGAAGGTGGAAAATTACATCCTGCCAGCTGTGAATGCCCAGCTTGGTCAAGCGGGCAGCGATACCCGGGCCGATGCCTGGCAGTTCGGTTACAGACCGCTTCGCCAGCTCGGTATCGCTCATGCCGGGTTGAGCCTCAGGGCTTCAGGTCGCAGCTCTGGATTGCGTTGCGAACCGCATCCACCGCTTTGTGGCGTGGAAAGCTGGCGCGCCAGGCAAGAGCCACTTTGCGGGTAGGTGCGGGAGCAGCAAACGGCCGGGTAACCAGCAAACCGTCGCGGTACTGGGCATTCAAGGTTGCCGATTGGGGCACCACCGTAATACCCAGGCGCGAAGCCACCATGTGGCGAAGGGTCTCGAGCGAACTGCCTTCGGCCGCTGTGCGAATGGAGGATTTACTTTCGTCCATGGCAAGCCGCAGCTCGGGCGAGGAATCGAGGATCTGGTCGCGAAAGCAATGCCCCTCTCCCAACATCAGCAGATTTTCCCGGGTCAGATCCTGGGTGGTCACGGTTTTTTTTGCCGCAAGCGGATGATCGGACGACATCAACACCATGAACTGCTCTTCGTATACCGTTTGGGTGACCACGTCTGGCTCGGTAAAGGGCAGTGAAACAATAATCAGGTCAAGCTCGCCATTGCGCAGCCGCTTGCGCAGGGTGGCGGTGTAGCCCTCCTCAATTACCAGCGGCATCTCGGGCGCAATTTCCTTGATGCGCGGAATCATGTGGGGAAACAGGTAGGGGCCCACCGTATAGATAGCACCCAGGGCCAGCGGGCTGCTCAGCTGGTCTTTGCCCTCGTCGGCCAGGTCTTTGATAGCCGACGTTTGCTCGAGTACGCGCTGGGCTTGCTCGACAACCCTGACGCCCACCGGAGTGGGGTGTACCCTGCTCTTGGTGCGCTCGAAAAGCGCCACGCCCAACTCTTCTTCAAGTTTCTTTACTGCAATACTCAGGGTAGGCTGACTGACAAAGCAACGCTCCGCCGCACGGCCAAAGTGTTGCTCCTTGGCGAGCATAACAATGTAGCGAAGCTCCGTGAGAGTCATGGAATTCCCTGAAATTTGTGTTATTGGAAAATGCTATCAGTTTTCTCATTTAAAGTGATTATGCATAATTGATCAATGACAAAAATGAAACGACTTCTGCTGCTTGGCTGCGGCGACATCCCGCAGCGCTTGCTGCGACGGCTTGACCTGCAGCGTTGGCAGGTTACTGCCATGCGGCGATCTGAATTGCAGCTACCAGGAATTACAACTCTGCGCGGCGATGTGAACCAGCCCGCGAGCGTTGCTACCGCGCTGGAGTGTATGCCGCAGCAGGTTCTGGTAACCCTGTCTCCCGACTCGAGAGGGGAAGATTCCTACCGCACAGCCTACCTGCGACCGCTACAAACCCTCGTGACCCAGCTACAAAGCAGTCAATTGAACCCCCGCATCACCCTTGTATCCAGCACATCGGTATACCCACAAAACCAGGGGCAATGGGTCGACGAACACAGCCCGGCCGGCGGCAGCTCGGATACCAGCCGGGTGCTGCACGAGGCCGAACAATGCCTTCTGCAAAGCCAATATGACGCTACTGTGGTTCGTTTTTCCGGGATCTACGGTCCGGGCAGAGACCGGTTAATTAATCGAGTTCGGGCGGGCGAGTTTTCATCTGCCAATCGCTGGACCAACCGCATTCATTCCGAGGATTGTGCCGGCGCATTGAAGTTTTTGCTGGAGCAGGTCGAACAGCTGGATAACAAGCAGCTGGTGCTTGCGTCTGATTGCAGCCCGGTCAGTTCGTGCGAAGTAGAAAGCTGGCTGGCCCGGGAGCTGGGTGTGATGCACCCGGGCAAGCTGCCCGATCCGGTGGTTGGCAAACGATGCCGAAACGATCACCTGGTTCAGATGGGTTACCACTTCCTCCACCCGGATTTCCGCAGCGGATATCGAGCCATGCTGGACGGTCAGAGGGGTTTGTAAACGCCAACCCTCGAAAACCCCGCCTCCAACAGCAACTCTGCATGCAACCGGCTCATAATGCCTCGCTGGCAATAAAGCAGATAGCGCCCGCCATTATCTGCCTCGGGCAAACGTTTCTGCACTTCGAAAAAGGGGATTTCGATCACCTCGAAACCATCCATGTTCAACGGCTGATCTTCTGTTTCATCCGGGTGGCGCACATCCACAATGGTGTCGCCTGCAATGGGTGATGTCAGAATATCAACGGGCAGGCTTTGCAGGCTTGCCGGCAGTTTTTCGATTGGAACTTTTTGCATGCGCTGCAACGCGCTTTCCAGCACTTTGGGCGACAACCTCTGCTCTATCTCCTGCACGTCCATCAATTTTCCGTGCGCAGTGGGCTTGCGCGACGTCAGGCCGCAATACTCGGGGCTCGCCTCCGCCAATTCGGCAGTGCCCGCCTCGCGCGCCTGGCGAATAATCTCGCCTTTATCTATATATACCAGCGGCCGCATGACGAGCCGGTCGACACATTCGTCGACCAGGCGAAGGTTACCCAGAGTTTGAGTGGACACCTGCCCCACCGCCTCACCCGTAATCAGGGCATGAATGCCGCCAACACTGGCAACCCGTGAAGCCGCGCGCATCATTTGCCTCTTGAGGATCAGCGTGCCGTACTGACCCGGCACAAGCCGACCTATCTCGTCTGTTACCTGATCGAACGGAACCGAGTAGAAGTTGACCGGCGCCGAACTGCCATAGCGCTCCCACAGGTACCAGGCCATACGCCGCACGGCTACTTCATGCTGCCGCCCACCCAGGTTGAAAAACACAAAGTGAACCAGCTGTCCCCGCCGAATGGCATGCAGCGCCGCCACCGAGGAATCGTATCCGCCAGACAAGAGGCAAAGCGCCTTGCCCTGGGTACCCAACGGATAGCCGCCCATACCTTTCCAGCTTTGGCTGAGCATAAAGCAGCGTTCCTTGCGCACTTCCAGTTCCACCAGCACCTGGGGATCTTGCAGGTCGACTCCGGTTGCGCTCGCTCGGGCAACCAGCAAGCCACCCAGTTTTCGCTCGATATCAACCGAACGAAAGGAGTGCTTACCACTGCGTTTGACCCGAACCGCAATGGATTTTCCCGCCACGCTGTCGGCCCAGTTCGCCATCGCCACTTCGCATATATGCTCGATATCGCGAAACTCGAAGGCGGTGATCTGGCTGAACTTCTCCACGCCGGGGGTTGATTGCAGGCACTGGATAAGTGATTCGAGGTCCCGCTCGCTTTCTGACTCTAGCTCCACCTCGACTTTTTCCCAATCCTTGGATACCCGGCTCCTCACTTCAGGCAAAGCCCGACGGACCCGCTTCAGCAGATTGCGCCTCAGAGTTTCAATTTGATACTTGCGAATAGCCTGACTCTTCACAAATATTTCCGGAAAGGCCTTGATAACAAAGTGCATGGGAATAGGGTTCTGATCTACAATGGCGGCGGCGGCGTGATAATTGCCCCATTATAGCGAAGACACCAACCGCGATGCGGCGAGGCTTCTTACTGTGTTGTGCACTTTATTGGTGCGCTCGAACAAATTATGCACCTATACAGTGCATTATGGTATTTCAAAAATCTGTTCTTTACCCGGTCTTCAGGCGACTCAAGCCGCCTCAGGCAATCGGTACCGCAATAGCTGCGTGAAACCTTTTTGGTTGGCACATTTATTGCCTTAACAGACATTACCAGTATGAGACTGGCATGCCCGCATGCCGGCCATTAGGAACACAAAATTCTACTGTCAGGAGAAAAACTGCAATGTCAGATCAAACTTTGAAACTTATCAAAGACTCTGAAGCGACCTGGGTTGACCTGCGCTTCACCGATACAAAGGGCAAGGAACAGCACGTCTCCATTCCTGCCACTGAGGTTGATGAAGATTTTTTTGAAGAGGGCAAAATGTTTGACGGGTCGTCGATTGCCGGCTGGAAGGGTATCAACGAATCCGACATGATCCTGATGCCCGATGATGACACGTCCATCATCGACCCCTTCACGGATGACGCCACCGTCATCCTGCGTTGTGACATTGTAGAGCCTTCAACCATGCAGGGTTACGAGCGTGATCCGCGCAGCGTAGCAAAGCGCGCAGAGGCGTACCTCACATCAACAGGTCTTGGTGACACAGCATTCTTCGGTCCTGAGCCGGAGTTCTTTGTCTTTGACGACGTGAAATGGCACGCCGATATCAGCGGGGCCGGCTACACGATCAATTCCGAGGAAGCGGCATGGTCATCCTCCCACCAGTACGACGATGGTAATACCGGTCACCGACCCCG
>CAKZNR010000188.1 GCA_937129725.1 uncultured Cellvibrionales bacterium
AGCGAGTTTTCAGCCTACTTGAATATTCCTAATGTCACTGGATCCGGGGAAATAGTTATTTTTGCTGGCGCGCTGGTAGGTGCTGGTATGGGATTCCTCTGGTTCAACACCTACCCGGCCCAGGTGTTTATGGGTGACGTGGGCGCCCTGGCTTTGGGGGGCGCGCTGGGTGCACTGGCGGTCATGGTTCGCCACGAGATTGTCTTTTTCATCATGGCCGGTGTGTTTGTGATGGAAACCCTGTCGGTAATTGTGCAGGTGGCCTCCTACAAGATGACCGGCCGGCGGGTGTTTCGCATGGCGCCGCTCCATCACCACTTCGAGCTGAAAGGCTGGCCGGAACCCCGCGTCATTGTGCGCTTCTGGATTATCACCGTAATGCTTGTGCTGTTTGGGCTGGCCACACTCAAGTTGAGATAGAAAAATGCAGAACCTGATCGCAAGCAGTACAAGCAGAGCCATTATTGGCGCCGGATTGACCGGGCGTTCAATGGTGCGCTGCCTGCAACGCGAGGGGTTGGATTTCGACTGGTTTGATACTCGCCCGGCGCTGGACGATCTGGAGCAAATCCAGGCCGAGACCGGCGCGGTTCCGCAGCTGGGCGACCTGGATCCGGATCAGTTGTCGAACTACGACGAACTGTTGCTTAGCCCCGGTGTGCCCGCCAGCCTGCCGGTACTACAAAAAGCAGCCGAGCAGGGCGCTCGCATCAGCGGCGATGTGGACCTGTTCGCCCGCAGAGCCAAAGCTCCCATTGCCGCCATTACCGGATCTAACGGAAAGTCCACTGTGACAGCTCTGCTGGCACACCTGGCTGCCGAGCAGGGTCGAAAAGTTACTGCCGCGGGCAATATCGGGCTTCCGGTGCTGGATTTGTTGGCGCAGCCCTGGGACCTCTACGTGCTCGAGTTATCCAGCTTTCAACTGGAAACCACTCGCGACCTGGGTGCCCGTGTTGCCGCTATTCTCAATATCTCGCCGGATCACATGGATCGATACCCGG
This sequence comes from uncultured Cellvibrionales bacterium, assembly GCA_937129725.1. Classification (GTDB taxonomy): domain Bacteria; phylum Pseudomonadota; class Gammaproteobacteria; order Pseudomonadales; family GM7GCV1; genus JABJGI01. The sequence continues at coordinate 1,005 of CAKZNR010000188.1, forward strand.
ATATGCTGTCCTATCACCAGGCCAAGCAGCGCATCTACCAGGGGGCGCAGCATTTGGTGTGCAACCGGGAAGATCCTCTGACAATGCCGCTTCTGGCAGAAGGCCAGACCTATGTCACTTTCGGCCTGTCCGACCCCGATCTGGGGCAGTATGGGATTCGTACCAGGGGTGGCCGCTGTGGGCTCTTCAAGGGTATGGATCTGCTGCTGTATGCAGACGAGCTCAAGCTGGCCGGCATGCACAATATGGCCAATGTACTGGCTGCGCTAGCCATGGCTGAAGAGCTGGGGCTCGACCTCGCAAGCAGCATTAGTAGCCTCAAGCAATGGAGTGGTTTGCCCCACCGGTGCCAGCTGGTTAGCCAGCACGGCGGAATTCAGTGGGTAAACGATTCCAAGGCAACCAACCTGGGCGCCACGATCGCGGCAGTCGAGGGGCTGGCGGGTGATTCCGGCCTTATTCTGATTGCCGGCGGACAGGGAAAACAACAGGACTTTTCAGGTTTTGCTGCGCACTTGAAAGGTAAAGTACGGCAGGTTTTTCTGATTGGTGAAATGGCCTCGGAGCTTTATAGGGAGTTGACGCCCGACATTGCCGCGACCTGCTGCGATAGTCTGGAAGCGGCAGTGAAGGCCGCGAAAGACTGCGCCGTTTCCGGCGAGACCGTCTTGCTCTCGCCCGCCTGTGCCAGTTTCGACATGTTCAGCGGTTATGCCGAGCGCGGTGAAACCTTTGCGCGTTTGGCCGGAGGTGCTATCTGATGATGGCGTCGCGCGCCCAGGTCGACACAGCACCCTTGCAGGCAGTCGAGCGGGTTGATGGGCGGTTGCTGGGCCTTTGGTTGGCTTTACTGGCAATTGGCATGGTCATGGTAATGAGCGCTTCTATCAGTTACGCCGAAGCCAC
>CAKZNR010000189.1 GCA_937129725.1 uncultured Cellvibrionales bacterium
GGCATGCTCGACGACAACGACGAACTGGTGTGCCTGGGCGGGCAAACCCCCGACGAGAGCTACCTGAACGCCCACTCGGTGCTGGCCATTGCCAGCCGTCACGGCGCCGACTCGCTGCATCCGGGCATTGGCTTCCTTTCGGAAAATGCCGGTTTTGCGCGGCTGTGCCGCAAGCACAACCTGAATTTCCTTGGGCCAAAAGCCCAGAGCATGGACGTGATGGGCAACAAGTCGAATGCCATTAACACGGCCATGGCCAACGACGTGCCCGTGGTGCCCGGCAGCCACGGCATTCTGACCACCGCCAATGCGGCGGCCAAGGTGGCCGACGAAATTGGCTACCCGGTACTGCTGAAAGCGGTGCACGGAGGCGGCGGTAAAGGCATCCAGGTGGTGCGCGAGGCGAGCGAAATTAAATCGGCTTTCAACCGCGTGTTCTCCGAGGCCAAATCGGCGTTCGGCAACGGCGATTTGTACCTGGAAAAATTTGTCACCAGCATGCGCCATATCGAGGTGCAGGTGCTGCGCGACAGCCATGGCAATACGCAAATTCTGGGCCTGCGCGACTGTACGGTTCAGCGCAACAACCAGAAGGTACTGGAAGAATCTGCCAGCACCATGCTGACCAAGGCGTTGGAGAAAAAAGCCTATACCGCGGCGCGAAAACTGGCCGATGCGGTCGATTACATTGGCGCCGGCACGGTGGAGTTTATTTACGACCTGGACGCTAAAACCATCTACTTTATGGAAATGAATACCCGCCTGCAGGTGGAACATCCGGTTACCGAGTGGACCAGCGGCATTCAAATTGTTGAGCAACAGTTCAACATTGCCGAGGGCGGATCCATAGCCGATTTGAAACCGAAATCAGATGGCTTCTCCATCGAGGCGCGCATTACCGCCGAGAAGGCCAAGCTGAACGACTCGGGCGAGTTCGACTTTATTCCCACCCCCGGCCTGGTGACCGAGTGCAAGTTCCCGGCACGTGACGACATTGAGGTAATTTCGGCGGTTGAAGAAGGCAAAACCATTTCACCCTTCTACGACAGCATGATTGCCCAGCTGATTGTGCACGGTAAAGACCGCAACGACGCCATAGCCAAACTGCTTGAAGTGCTGGACGAAGTCAGCATCAAGGGTGTGTGCACCAATATTCCGCTGCTGAAACGCATTCTGAAAGACGACACCTTCGTAGGTGGCAAGTACGACACCGGTTACCTGCCGGCCTTCCTGAAAAGCCTGGACAGCGATGAACTGGTTACCGAGATGGCCTATACCGGTGTCGACTCTGCCGGCACCAGCCTTGAGTCGCTGAAAATTGAAGGCACCGACGAGCTGAAAGTACTGGCACCCATGACGGGTATTTTCTACAGCACGCCATCGCCCACCGAGCCCGAGTACGTGAGTGTGGGCGAGAAGGTGAAACTTTCTACCGTGCTTTGCCAAATCGAGGCAATGAAGCTGTTCTCGCAGATTTCGCTTTCCAGCGTGACCGGAGCCGGCGAACTCTTTATGGCGGATAAAAGCTACGAGGTTGTGCGCGTGAACCAGGGCAACAACGCCCAGGTGAATGCCGGAGACCTGCTGTTTGTGGTGAAGCCAGTCAGTTAAGCCTGCGTTGCAGGCTTAACTGACTGCCCTGAGCAAGCGAAGCGAGCCGAAGGGCCCAGTGCCCTGAGTGCAGCGCAGCGAAGATCCCAGCGCCCTGAGCCACTCGTCATTCTGACCGAGGCACCGCGCAGCGGTGTCGAGGGAAGAACCTCCCTCAGGCTACTCCCCTCCATACGGGAGAAGATCCTTCGCTTCACTCAGGACGACGGCTTCGCAGTGCCACACCACAGGAGAGAAGATCCTTCGCTTCGCTCAGGACGACGGCTTCGCAGTAGTGCCCCACCACAGGGAAGAAGATCCTTCGCTTCGCTCAAGACGACGGCTTTGCTTCGCGCTGGATTGAAAGGTTCAAACCCCAAGATCCCGAATCAACCCATCATTCAGGCCGTACACCCAGCCGTGCAGCTGCACCTGCTGCCCTGCCCGCTCGGCTTCGCGGATGCAAAAGTTCTTGCGCAAAACGCGAACTTGCTCGCGCACATTTTGCTCGCACAGGTAGTTGATCCAGTCGTTTTCCGAGGCAAAGTCTTCACGCTGTAGCGGCGCATCCTGCACCATGCGGCGAATGGGCAGTATCCAGTCTCCCAGCGGGCCCTCTTCGGTGCCCTCGGTGGCCGCCTTAATGCCGCCGCAACCGTGGTGGCCGCAAACAATAATGTGCTCCACCCGCAGCTGGTTGATGGCAAATTGCAGCACCGCAAGAATATTGCGGTCCCAGTTTTCTACCCGGTTGGAAATATTGCGGTGAACAAACACCTCGCCCGGCGCAAGGCCGGTAATTTCGTTGGCGGGCACGCGGCTGTCGGAGCAGCCTATCCACAGGAATCGCGGCGACTGCTGGTTGGCCAGGCGTTCGAAGTACTCCGGGTCCTGCTCGCGCATTTTGCGCGACCATTCGCGGTTGTTTTCAAGCAGGGTAAAAGGCATGGGGGAATGATAGCACCAAGATGGAAGTGTCTGACCCCGTCAGGGG
>CAKZNR010000190.1 GCA_937129725.1 uncultured Cellvibrionales bacterium
GAGACGCTGGTGGTAGAGCGTTAAAAAAAGCGTCGTACGTACGTGTACCGTGATAGTCTTGATAGTCTTGATAGCGACGATTTTCGCTTCGTCGTCGCACACGAATAAGGCATATATAAGACAACCTACGGGTACGACGGGTCCTCCGCTCGCGTGTTTCGCGCGTCTTTCGCGTCGAATGAAAGTACTTGGCGGACGACGCCATCAGAGCCCCCGTTTGACCATCATGCGCGCGATGTCCACCATGCGCGCGGAGTACCCGTACTCGTTGTCGTACCAGACGTACAACTTGAGGTGCGTCTTGTCCACGACCATCGTGGACAGCGCGTCCACGATGCCGCTGCGCGTGTCGTTGATGTAATCCGTGGACACGAGCGGCTGCTCCTCGTACCCGAGGACGCCGACCAGGTCGCCCGACTCGGCCGCCGCCTTCATCGCCGCGTTCACTTTTTCCACAGTGGTCTCCTCGTTGAGCTCGAACACGCAGTCGGTGAGCGAGCCGTTCAGAAGCGGCACGCGGACCGCCAGCCCGTTCAGCTTCCCTTTCAGCTCGGGGAAGATGAGCGCGATGGCTGTGGCGGAGCCGGTGGAGGTGGGCGCCAAGTTGGTCATGCCCGAACGCGCGCGCCGCAAATCGCTCTTCTTGCTGTTCGGCGCGTCTACGATTGTTTGCGTGTTAGTGACGTTGTGAATAGTGGTGATGGAGCCGCGCTTGATGCCGCCCAGCTTGTTCTGCACCACGGAAACAACCGGCGCGAGGCAGTTCGTAGTGCACGACGCGGCGGTGACGATTTTGTCCTTCGCCTCGTCGTACAACGCGTGGTTCACGCCGTACACGATGTTTGCTGCATCACCGTCCTTGACGGGTGCAGAGACGACCACTTTTTTCACCCCTGCCGCAAAATACGGCGCCATCTTTTCGGCGGTCTTATAAACGCCCGTGCAATCAATCACCACGTCCACGCCCTCAAGCGGCAGGTCACCCAGATCACGGGTACCTATGAACGGCAGACGCGTGCCGTCGATCGTCACGCTATCCGCGTCGTGACCAAACTCGGCCTGCCAGCGGCCATGGGCGCAATATTTGCCGACCGCGACACGCCGGTGGCCTGTGTTACGGGCGAAGGTAGCATCCAGATGTGCATTCAGGAACTGTCCACCTGCAGCCAGTATCACCTGCCGGTTAAGATCATCAACCTGAACAATCAGGCCTTGGGCATGGTGAAGCAGTGGCAGGACATGAACTACGAGGGCCGTTACTCGCAGAGCCTCTACGAAGAATCGCTGCCGGACTTTATCGCCCTGGCCGAAGCGTACGGGCACGTGGGTATCAAGGTAACTCGCTACGAAGATCTCGAGCCGGCACTGGAGAAATGCTTTGCCATGAAAGACAGGGTGGTTTTTATGGATATCTATGTCGATCCGACCGAACACGTGTACCCCATGCTGGTGCCCGAAGGCAGTATGCGTGACATGTGGCTATCCAAAACCGAGCGCACCTGAGGAGGAGATCAATGAGCAAAAAACGAATAATCTCCATTCTGATGGAAAACGAACCCGGTGCCCTGTCGCGCGTGGTGGGCCTGTTTTCCCAGCGCGGGTACAATATTGATTCGCTGAACGTGGCACCTACCCAGGATCAGAGCCTGTCCCGGCTGACCCTGACGACGGTTTGCGACGACCAGGTAACCGAGCAGATCACCAAGCAGCTGAACAAGCTGATTGATGTGGTTAAGGTTCTGGATATCAGCGAGGGACGCCACATCGAGCGTGAAATGATGCTGATCAAGGTTCGCGCCAAGGGCGAAGACCGCGCTGAAGTGAAGCGCTGCGCCGACATTTTCCGCGGCCAGGTGGTGGACGTGGGCAGTAACTATTACACCCTGATGATCGATGGCGACTCGAATAAACTGGACGCCTTCATCGAAGCATTGGCAGAGCTACACATTATCGAAGTAGCCCGAACCGGTGTTTGTGGAATCGCGCGCTCCGAGCGGGCGCTATCACTTTAAATTTTTTGCATACAAAACAGGAAAACTCTCATGCAAATCTATTACGACAAAGACGCTGACCTCTCCATTATCCAAGGCAAGAAGGTCGCCATTATTGGCTACGGTTCTCAGGGCCATGCCCATGCGTTGAACCTGCGCGATTCCGGAGTTGATGTAACGGTCGGCCTGCGTGCCGGCTCGTCTTCCAACCAGAAGGCGCAAAACGAAGGCCTGAAAACTGCCGAGGTAGCTGATGCCGTTGCCCAGGCCGATCTGGTGATGATCCTTACGCCTGACGAATTTCAGTCGCAGCTTTACAGGGGTGAAATCGAGCCCAACCTGAAGCAGGGTGCCGCGCTGGCCTTTGCCCACGGTTTCTCTATTCACTACAACCAGGTGGTACCGCGTGCTGATCTGGACGTGATCATGATTGCGCCCAAGGCGCCCGGCCACACCGTGCGCAACGAATTCGCCAACGGTGGCGGTATTCCCGACCTGATCGCTATTCACCAGGACGCTACCGGCAAAGCCAAGGAAATTGCACTTTCCTATGCGTCAGCCATTGGTGGTGGCCGCACCGGCATCATTGAAACAAGCTTCAAGGACGAGACCGAAACCGATCTGTTCGGCGAGCAAGCCGTGCTGTGTGGCGGTTGTGTCGAGCTGGTAAAAATGGGTTTTGAAACCCTGGTTGAAGCCGGTTACGCGCCGGAAATGGCCTACTTCGAGTGTCTGCACGAGCTGAAACTGATTG
>CAKZNR010000191.1 GCA_937129725.1 uncultured Cellvibrionales bacterium
GATTAGGTGTTGTTGGTGATGATGTTGTTGGTGGTGATGGTGTTGATGGGTGTTGGTGCAATCGCTGTATTGCTTTTGCTGTTTGGTGGCGCAGGCTTTGGCCAGTTTATGGATTTCACTTCGGTAGTTGCGTTTCTTTCGGCGCCCTTTATTGCCCTCTTGAATCATCGCGCTGTGTTCGGGCCTGACGTTGGTGAAGTTGATCGCCCGGCACCCTATCTTCGTATTTGGAGCCTATTGGGGATACTCTTTTTATTCGGGCTAACAGCAATCTATCTCTATGTGCGCTTCTTTTCATAGCTATATGGGTTTTACAAATCTAAACCCCATGTTAATTCCAGGTTATTGAACCGGTTAACTATTCGCATTACGATCAATTGTTGTAAAAACAATGAATGCGTCCGGAGTATTGTGGGGTTTCCGGGCAGGCCAGTGACCTGACAGCGCATCAATATAAAAGAGCGAGAGGACAAATGACCAAAGTAATGGCCTGGATTCATGGTTGGGTGGGAGCTTTTTTTGGTCTTCTGTTCGGCTTTGTCATGATCACCGGTGCAGTTTTGCTGGTTGAAGATATGGTGCATCAGCAAGAGTTGGTTTCCAGCGCCCCTGCCATCCAGATCGACAAGAGCAAAGAGCAGATCGCCAAAGATATTGACGCGGCTATTGCTGTGGCCGAGTTCGAATTAGGTTTCACCCCGACGGGCATTCGCCCCCCGCTGGAGCACATTCCGGTATTTCGCGTGCAAACCGACCGTAACAATCGCCATTATTTGGCAGCAGACGATCTGTCGGTTGTCGAAACTCATGGCAGTTTGCTTGAAACTCCCGGTATCCATCAATCTCTCAATCTTATTCGCGACTGGCATGTCAGTATTGTTAACGGCACTTCCTACACCGGCTGGATTGGTCTGATCGGTTCGTTTTTAGGCATTTTGGGCCTGGTGATTTTTTGGCCCTGGCGCCGCACCTTTAATTGGCGCAACTGGGGTTGGCCGAAAGACTGGGGCCGCGCAGGCTTAATGAGCAACCACCTCACGGCCGGAACCATATCTCTGGTCTTTCTCTTGCTGTTCGGTTTGAGCGGCTTTTATCTTGATTTCCGTGGTGCAGTAAACGGTTGGATTGCCGACTACAGCGGCCAGGAACTGTCAGAGGAAGCCGAAGCCGCTGATACTGCCGAGTCGGAGTTGGTGCGCATTGAAACTGCCCCGGTACCTTTGCTGGCAGCTGCGCAACCAGTTAACAACCTGATGGCCGCTGGTGGTGGCGCAGTAGACATGGCGGCAGCGAATGAGGGAGGTCGGGCTGGTCGCCAGGCCGAAGCTGTTGTAGTTGAAGCCGGTCGTGCCGGTCGCCAAGCTGAAGCAGCCGCCCCGGTTGAGCCTGTTATGGCTCAGGGTGGTGGCGGTGGTCGCCGTGGCGGCGGTGGAGGCATTACAGCAGCGCAGTTGGCGGCTTTGGGCGAGCCTATGCCTGCGTCCGAGCTGGCTCTATTGGCCTATCAAGCAGCTCCGGGGCATGTAATTTCAGACATGTCTGGCTTTGGTGGGCTTACCCGAACTTTTCGCATGCGACCGGAAGAGGGCGCAATCGATCCGATGGGTCGAACCTATGTCACGCTAAATGCGTTCACTGGAGAACCGACCAATGTTGAAATTGGTGAAGAGCGCCACTGGATGCTGAAAACAGTTCAGCTATCCGGGCCGCTGCACATGGGTCGTGAAATGTCTCAGGTATACAAGGCTGTGGCCACGCTGGGTTCATTCCTGGTGGGTATTATCTGTTTTACCGGTTTTGTTTCCTTTGTACGGAAAAAACTGGCGGAACAGGTGGCAAAGCAAACAGCCTGATGCAGGCTGTGGTGGGGAGTTCGTTTACATGTCGAGGTTAGCTGAATGATCAAGTTTTTAAGCTGGTTACACGGTTGGGTGGGTGCCACTATCGGGCTGCTGTTTGGCTTCCTGTTTTTAACAGGGGCCGTTCTCATGGTGGAAACCATGATTATCCAGAACGATACTGCCTCCAGTCTGCCAAAGCCGGCTGAACAGCTTTCCGGTGAGCAAATAGCTGCCAATCTGGAAACCGTTCTGGCCACCGGCGAGCAGGCGGGTTTGCAGGTAGCGACTATTCGCGCTCCGTTGGCAGAGATTCCCGGTTGGCGAGTAGCCGAACAGCGCGGCGGCCAGGAAGTCTACCTGACGCAAGACACCCTCGAGGTTGTGCATCCCGGGCACAGCGCCATACTCGATCATCCCGCAGTACACGCCATGTTGGTAGCCTTTACCGACTGGCATGTCAGCCTGATCGATAACACACGCTGGGGCGGCGTAGTGGCCATCATCGGTTCAGTGCTTGGCCTGGTGGGCATTATTATTTTTTGGCCCTGGCGACGCACTTTCAACTGGCGCAACTGGAGTTGGCCGACGAAATGGAACCGCGCCACCCTGATGAGCAACCACCTGACTGCCGGCATGGTCTCGCTGGTATTTCTGCTGTTTTTTGGTGCAACAGGTGCCGTACTGGAATACCGTCGCGAAATTTCCAATATTCTTGAGCCCTACGAAGTGAAATCTCTCGGCGACATGGAGCAGCGCATCGAGCAGTTGAATCGCGAACTTGGCCCGCCCTCCATTGTGATCTCCACGGAGCGAGCGCAGCAGCCTGTGGTTGTTGCTCCTGCCCGAGTGAGCAATCAGATGGCGGCCACCGATCCAGCTCCGGCAATACCGGTACCCCTGATCGAAGCTCAGCCCAGCCGTCTTCCTCTTTCCGAGCTGGCACAACGTGCTATGCAGGTTGCTGAAGGTCGCATTCCCAGCGATATCACAGGCTTTAATGGCGACGTGGTCAGTTTCCGAATGCGTTACCCTGAAAACCCCATTCAGCCGCTGGGCCGAACCTATGTGCGCCTGGATACCCGCACTGGTGAATTGGTGAGCATGGAACTGGAAGAAGACCGCATATTCTGGCGCAAGGCCTACCACCTGTCGGGGCCGTTACATATGGGGGGTGAGGTCACTATGATTTATCAGGCGCTGTCAGTCATCGGCAGTATCCTAGTATCGATTATCTGCTTCACCGGTTTTGTCTCCTTTGTACGCAAAAGACTGGTTACAACGGTGGCCTGAGGCTTTTGAAATTTTTGCAATGACCCGCTTCTGGCGGGTCTTTTTTTTTACACTAGCCGAATAAAATAATAAGGGAACAACCATGACTAAACTGATCTCGCTATTCGCCGCCGGGCTTCTGGCCAGCGCACATGCATGGGCCAATCCGCCGCTGATTTTCGGCAGTTTCGCCGTCGCCAACGAACCGGTTGAAGAGCCTGCAGAGGCCGCACGTGGTGGCGGTCGCAATGCCGGCCCATTTAGCATGGTGGGCTTTGTTGCGCCGGGAACTGCGCGCAAAGAGGTATCCATTATTCTCATTCCCGGAGGCGGTCTCACGGCACAACAGTACATGTCTACCCACGATGGTCGGCCGGGCTGGGCGCAGGAGTTTGCTACAGCGGGTTACCCGACCTATATGACGGGCTGGCCGTCACCTGTGTCTGTGTATCCGGGTGCTCCGGCTGACACCGGCGGAAACTATCAGGTCGATTCAACCTGGGCGCTGTGGGGGCTTGGGCCAGAGTATGGTGAGTCGTACCCGGAAACCAAATTTCCGGTAGATTCACTGGACGGGTTCAATGCCATGTTGCGTGTTGAGACCAACAGCTCGGGCGGAGCCGTGATGGACCAGCTTATGCAGCAGCTGGGAGATGTGGTTGTACTGGGGCACTCGGCCGGTGGTCGCAATGCCTTTGGCATGGCTTCTCGCTATCCGGAGCAGGTTGTTGGTGTGATTGTCGCTGAGCCAGTTCCTTGCCCCACCGATGAAGCCTTACTAAAGGCCGACTTTGTTGACCTCGATCGGCCCATGCTCAGTCTGTGGGGCGACAACCTGGACCGCGGCCGGCCCAGTATGCTGACACGCTACGAGAGCTGTGTGACCGCCGACAACTTGATCAGCGAGATGGGTGGCCGAGCCGAAACCATTCATCTGCCCTCTATGGGCATCAATGGCAACACTCACCTGCTGATGCAGGATACCAATAGCAGCCAGATAGCCGGCATGGTCATTGACTGGCTGGAAAGTGAAGTCGACTGATCCGAGGTCATGATGAAAAGCCCGCCCTTTGGCGGGCTTTTTGTTGCCGTAGAAAGAAAAAAACTGAGCCAAGCCACGAAAATGCGCTTTTTCGCGTTAAACTTGATGTAATCGCATCGAACACGGAAAACACTCAATGTCAGACCAGGAGGCAACCCTTGACGTGGGTCTGGTGCAAAGCCAGGTCACATTCAGGTTGGTCAAGCTCGCGCGACGGATCGATCGCAATTTTGCCCAGGCTGCCAAGCGCATGGGGCTGGGGCTGCCGGAGATTCGCCTGCTTTTTCTGGTGCAAAAGCACCCGGGAAAAACTCTTTCCGAGGCGATACGCGAAACCATTGCCGATCAGGGCAATTCCAGCCGGGTAGCATTGCGGCTGGAGGAGCAGGGCTACCTAACCCGTGAGCCCGATGAAGACGATGCGCGCAAGTACCTGCTTTATATTACCGACAAGGGCGCCGAAGTGGTAAAAGCGGCCATCAAACAGCGAGCCGAATTTAACCAGGCTCTCACCGAGTCGCTACAGGCCGAAGATCAGGAACAGCTAAAAACCTACCTTGATCGCATGTTGCAGCGAATCGACGAAATCTGATCGTGCCGACCGAGAGTCGGCACGATCAGCCAGCATGCACCAGGCCGCAGGCGATTCCGAGTTCGGGTGCTACGGTGTAGAAATCCAGCTCTGGTTTATCACCGCCGGCGGTTTCATGCGCCGCGGCAGCTGCAATCCAGGTGTGCAACTCCATTGAGCCGATGCCGCCTTCTTCTACCAGCTTGTACTGGTCCCAGGAATCGAAACCATCCAGTTTTCCCGAGGTAAAGAGCTGCAAAAACTTGCGGTCGGATTCCTCGTTTAACCGCATGTCCTTGGCAGTGCGCTCGCCGCGCACAATCATTTCGGCGCCCTCGTGGTGCATCACTTCAAGGCGTTCCAGCCACTGGGCCGGGGTCATGGAGCCGGGGTCATCGCCACCTGAAAGTTGCCAGGCTTCCACATCCGGGTCGCCCTCTCCCTTGGCCGGGTAGTAGCGGGTAGGGTGGTGAGACATGCCACCAGACCCCAGCAACAATACGCGCTTACCACTGGCCTTGGCCCATCGGCCAATTGATTCCCCCAGCATGCGCGTACGGCGGAAAGGCACGAAGGGCGTGGTAATGCAGTTGATAAATACCGGAATAACCGGCACCGCATCCAGCGATCCGCACATCTCGTGAATGGTTTGCGAAAAAGCGTGATCAATGGTCATGCGAAACGAAACAGCCGGGTCGATATCTTCAGCGCGCAGGTGTTCCACCATGGCAACGGCGTCTGCTTCCGGCACATTCAGCTCACCTTCGTAGCCGCCAATGTCGCCGGTGGCCCGAGCAGCGGTACCCACGCAAAAGCTGGGCATCATTTTCATGAAAAAGCCGTTGAAATGATCGGAACCAAAGGCAACCACCAGGTCGGGATTAAACTGTGTGATGGCTTCTCGGCGCTGCTCGAAAGCTACCTGCAATGCATCCCAGTCGGTGGGAGGCTTGGCGAAGCAATGCAAAAGAGGGCTATGGGATGCACAGGTCAGAAATGTCGTCATAATCAGTTTTTCTCCAGGCGCCAGTTGCCAATGGTTCGTTCTTCCACCTCGACCGGGTTCACCTGTGTGCCCAGCCCCTGGATGCTGACGGACACAGGGCCGCCCACAACCTGAAAGTTTGCGTGGTGGATAGATTTACGGTCTTTGGACGGCTTGAATGCCGTGCCGCACGAAACAATGTCACCCGGGTTCAGCGTGTGGAACTGGCTAATAAAGCTGACCAGCTCGGCGACCCTGTAGTTGTAATATCGGGTGCTGTCCTCGGCAATCACCTCGTCGCGAATGGCGCAGTGCACATCAAGGTTATCCGGGTTTGAAATTTCGTCTGCCGTGACAATCCAGGGGCCAAGTACACCAAAGGTGTCGGTGCCCTTGTAGCGTGCCGCGTAGGAAAGGTGCTGCTCGCGGCGTTCCAGCTGGTCGGGGTTGTCGGCCGACGCGTACAGTGCCCAGTAGCGAAACAGGTCTTCCGCGCGCATACCGTTGCCGGTGATATCGTTGAAGATGGAGTAACCGAATACATACTCCAGCGCATCGGCAGCGTCGATATCGCGGGCTTTTTTGCCAATCACTACTGCCAGCTCGGGTTCCGGGTGCACGCTGCCGTAGTAGCTGCGAATTCGTATGGCCTGGCCGTGCCCAACCAGGCAGGAGGCAGGTTTAAGAAAAAAGGCAGGGTGGTCCGGCGCGCTGATCTTGCGCTCGTTACTGGCCGAGTTGTTCATCGCTACGCCACAGATCTTGCCGGGATTTTCCAATGGCGGATTCCATGCTTCAACCGAATCCGCGTTCACAAACGCATCGGCCCCGGCCTGTTGCAGCGCCGAACGAACCATCGCCAGTGCCGGTTCGCCGCCGGCTATCAGGCTCAGCAGGCCGTCTTTGGTTAGTTCTTGCGGAAGCAGGGGTTCCAGGGGGAGCAGGTTGGTTTCGTCCGTGGAAGCGACGCTGGTTGGTTTCCCGTCCAGAATAACTCGGGCTAACTTCATCTTGTTGAATTCCTCGTAGAATCGCGAAAAGGGTGACAAGTACCCCACCGGAGGTCAACCCGGCCGCATGATTGTTGCATTTATCCTGTGCGGGTGGATTCTACGATATTGGTGCTGGAATTGCGCATGCGACGAAAGGCCTGTTGCAGCATACCCGTGACGTCACAGGTAGCTTCGCCGCTGTAGGGAATGGCCACAGCGTGGACTCCATGGCTGCAGATGGCTTGCATGTCAGGATGGCTCAGGCGCTCGTTGCCGCTAATTGCGTTCAGCAAGCTTGATGCCTGCTGAAGGTTCTTGTCACACAGGGCGATGGCCAAGTCGCGGATGCTTACCTTGCCCACCAGATCTGCCGGGCCGACGCTGGCCTGCAGCATCGCCGCCAGCCGGGTTGCCGGTGCCCCATCCGGGCGAACCACGCAGTCGCCTTCGTGCAGGCGCAGCCGAACCAGGGTGAATGGAAGCTTCTGGCGACGGCATATTTGCAGTGCTTGTTCTGCCAGCGTTAAGAAGCCGTCCCTATTGAGCAAGCCGGTATCCGGGTCTTCCCGCATTGCGGTATTGGTCAGTTCCCGCTCAACCAGGTCGGCCAGGTCGATCAGGCTTTGGCGCTCATCGGCGCTGAATTTTCTTGGCTTTTTGCCAGCCACGCATAACGACCCTATCAGGGTGCCATTTTCCGCGATGAGCGGACAGCCGGCGTAGAAGCGGATACGCGGCCCCCCGGTTACCATGGGGTTATCGGCAAACCGGCGGTCTGCGAGGGTGTCCTCAACTACGGTGAGCTCGCCGCTGTCGATGGTATGAGTACATATGCCGCTTCCGCGGGGTGTTTCTGACAGGTTTAGTCCGATATGGGATTTGAAGCACTAGCGTTCGGCATCGGCCAGGCTAATGAGTGCGATGGGCAAGCCGAGCAGGCTGCTGGCAATGCGGGCGTATTGGTCAAAGCGTTCTTCTTCGCCCGAATCGAGAATGTCCAGCGCATAAAGCGTTGCCAGTCGTAGTTGCTCGTTGGCGTGGGGGCGCGATGCCTGCAATTTGCTCAGCCTCTGGCGACGCAAGCCGCCAATCAGAAAAGGGCAGGCTACAAACTAGGCTTTCACCACTGGATTTGAAAGCGGGCGAGGCAGTTTTTGTGAAGTGGTTCAAACAAATCCCTGTTTGTTAAGGTTTGGTTTTTCTGTTCTTCAGGTAGTTGCGCCAGCCATTTGAAATGGCTGATTTCAACAGCACTTTCGACGCCATTTTGCTCGCAG